>NZ_JBIMBV010000002.1:0-274291 GCF_048551735.1 Acinetobacter legionensis | reverse complement strand
TATCCACCCAATCGCAATGGACCCAGGTCTACGTTTTGCGATCCGTGAAGGTGGTCGTACAGTTGGTGCTGGTGTAGTTGCTAAAGTAACTGCATAACCGCTAATATGTTTATTCTAACCGAGAGTTTAGGCTCTCGGTTTGTTTATAGGTCAGTAGTTCAATTGGTAGAGCGTCGGTCTCCAAAACCGAATGTTGGGGGTTCGAGTCCCTCCTGACCTGCCATTTTTTAAATAAAAAACTTGATGTCGGCTAAACTGGTCATATAATAAGTCGCGAAACCTACGACGAGTACAAAAATGTCGAATGATAAATCACGTGACGCAATGGGCGGCGCGGCAATTCCTCAAAGCAACAATTCTGCTGAAATGGTGAAGACAAGTTCTCCATTTGATTTTATTTTGTGGATCATTGCATTAGCTTTATTTGGCGGTGCGTTGATGACAAATCAATATCTTCCAGCGTATTGGGCACCTGCAAATAGTGTCTGGGTGCGTATTGGGGTAATTTTAGCTTGTATCATCGTAGCTTTAGGTTTATTATACGCCACCCATCAAGGCAAAGGCTTTGTTCGTTTGCTTAAAGACTCTCGTATCGAATTGCGTCGAGTTACATGGCCTACGAAACATGAAACAGTAACCACTTCATGGCAAGTTCTCCTCGTTGTTGTAGTTGCCGCAATTATTTTGTGGTGTTTTGACTATATCATCGGTTGGTTTATGAAGTTTATTATCGGGTAAGAGAGCTATGAAACGTTGGTACATTATTCATGCCTATTCAGGTTATGAAAAACAAGTGATGCGTTCACTTAATGATCGAATCCAGCGTAGCGCTGTTGCTGATAGTTTTGGTGAAGTCCTTGTTCCTACCGAAGAAGTGGTAGAGATGAAGGATGGTAAGAAACGTAAATCAGAGCGTAAATTCTTTCCTGGCTATGTGTTAGTCGAAATGGAAATGAATGATGAAACTTGGCACATTGTTAAAGAATGTCCAAAAGTATTAGGTTTCATCGGTGGTACAGCTGAAAAGCCAGCACCAATTACGCAAAAAGAAGCTGATGCGATTCTTGCACGTGTACACAACAAAGGCGAAGCACCTCGTCCTAAGACGATGTTTGAGCCGGGTGAAGAATTACTTGTTACTGACGGTCCATTCACAGACTTTAAAGGTGTGGTGGAAGAAGTTCAGTACGAAAAATCACGTTTAACGTTGACGATTAATGTATTTAATCGACCAACTCAAGTTGAATTGGAATTTCGCCAAGTCGAAAAAACAATTTAATTTGCACTGTTTGAAAGCGCCCGATTTGTTATGGATCGGGCATTGTTGTTGTAACGGTATCGTTACTTGAAATGTTGGGGAGCTCTAAAAGGCGTTTGTACCCAGAGGTAATTTGAAATGGCTAAGAAGATTGACGGCTATATCAAGCTGCAAGTTCCAGCTGGTAAAGCGAATCCATCTCCACCGATTGGTCCTGCACTAGGTCAACGTGGTGTTAACATCATGGCATTCTGTAAAGAATTCAATGCTGCGACACAAAAAGTTGAACAAGGTCTTCCAATTCCTGTAGTGATCACTGTGTACAACGATAAGTCGTTCACATTCATCATGAAAACTCCACCTGCTGCGATTCTTCTTAAGAAAGCTGCTGGTATCCAAAAGGGTTCTGCTGTACCAAACAAAACTAAAGTTGGTAAGTTGACTCGCGCTCAGTTAGAAGAAATTGCGACTACTAAAGAACCAGATTTAACTGGTGCTGATTTAGACGCACGTGTACGTACCATTGCTGGTTCTGCGCGTTCTATGGGCTTGGAAGTGGAGCTATAAGACATGGCAAAGTTAACTAAACGTCAAAAAGCCATTGCTGCAGCTATTGAAGCAAACAAAGTTTACACTTTGGAAGAAGCAGTACAAGTTCTTAGCAGCCTACCTGCTGCAAAATTCAAAGAATCTTTGGATGTTGCGGTAAATCTAGGTGTTGATCCTCGTAAATCTGACCAAGTTGTTCGTGGCGCGACTACACTTCCTGCAGGTACTGGTAAAACTGTACGTGTTGCTGTGTTTGCTCAAGGCGCTGCTGCTGAAGCTGCTAAAGCTGAAGGCGCGGACATCGTTGGTTTTGATGATCTTGCTGAAAGCATTCAAGCGGGTAACTTAGATTTCGACGTTGTGATTGCTGCTCCAGATGCAATGCGTGTTGTTGGTAAGTTGGGTACGATCCTTGGTCCACGTGGCTTAATGCCAAACCCTAAAGTGGGTACTGTAACTCCTGACGTAGCAACTGCAGTTAAAAATGCAAAAGCTGGTCAAGCACGTTACCGTGTAGACAAAGCGGGTATCATCCATGCTGCGATCGGTCAAGTAGGTTTCACTGCTGAAGCTGTTCGTTCAAACGTTGAAGCGCTTATCGCTGACCTTAAGAAAGCAAAACCTGCGACTTCTAAAGGTATCTACATCCAAAAGATCACTTTGAGCTCAACTATGGGTCCTGGTCTTGTTGTTGATGTACAAAACGTTTCTAAATAATTATTTTTCAATAATTATATTGAGATAAAAGAATTTTAAAGTCCTGAGTGAAATTTGAAGTGTTACTTCAAATTTTACGCAAGAAAGAGTGATGACTTCTATTGAGGTTGAGCTTTTCTTCTTGTGGATTGATAAAGCATTGCTTTGTTAATCATCAGGCGGACTTTGAATTGATAGATGTAAATTTATCAGCGTCAAAGACCTCAGGCGAGGGGAGTCTTCGGATTCGCTTCTTAAAATACCAGTCTGAGTAGACGCGGTGGTGTGATTGATTCCTCCTCCGCGTGTAAGTCAAGAGATTGATTTACGAATTGGGAGTGCAGTCCGTGGATTGCATAAATCACCGTTAGGAGGTTTTACAATGGCTCTTCTTATCGAAGACAAAAAACAGATCGTTGCGGAAGTAAATGAAGTTGCTTCTACCGCGTTTGCTGCTGTTGTTGCTGACTACCAAGGTTTAACAGTTGAACAATTGACTACACTTCGTGTTGAAGCTCGTAAGTTAGGTGTTAAGACACGTATCGTGCGTAACACTTTGGCTAAACGTGCTTTCGAAGGTACTCAATTTGATATCTTAGACGAAAACCTTGTTGGTCCAACTATTCTAGCTTTTTCAACTTCTGAAGATGACATGGGCGCAGCTGCTCGCTTGTTTGAAGAATTTGCTAAAACTAACAAAGCATTTGAACTTAAAGCTGCTGCATTTGACGGCAAACTTTATCAAGGTGCTGAAGTTAGCGTTATCGCGAATCTTCCGAACCAAGAAAAAGCACTTACTATGCTTGCCAATGTTCTTCAAGCTCCTATTTCGAAATTGGGTCGCCTTATTACAGCGCTCAAAGAGAAAAACGAGTCAGAAGCTGCATAAGCTTAATAAATTTCACACACCATTCAATATCCATTTGGAGTTATTCTCATGGCTTTAACTAACGAAGAAATCTTAAACGCAGTTGCTGAAAAAACTGTTCTTGAACTTGTTGAACTTATCTCTGCTTTCGAAGAGAAATTCAATGTATCAGCTGCTGCTGTAGCTGTAGCTGCAGGTCCTGCTGTTGCTGCTGCTGAAGAGCAATCAGAATTCAATGTTGAATTGACTTCTTTCGGTGCTAACAAAGTTGCTGTAATTAAAGCAGTACGTGAAGTTACTGGTCTTGGCTTGAAAGAAGCTAAAGACTTAGTTGAAGGCGCTCCTTCAAATCTTAAAGAAGGCGTTTCTAAAGAAGAAGCTGAAGAACTTAAGAAAAAACTTGAAGAAACTGGTGCTACAGTTACTGTTAAGTAATTTCGCTAGGGGTCGAATTTTAATTTGACCCCAAAAATTGGCTGATGGCTCTTGGGTCATCAGCCTTTTTGCGTTACAATAACCGGCTCGATTTTAGATTGATTGGTAGAAAAACCATCAATTTTTAAAATAAATAAACATAATCAAACGCTTACCAATATTTTTCCACTTTAAAAATATTGTTAAGCGTTTTGTACCACTGAAATTTGCAGCATTTGTATAAAAGTGGTGGTCATATCGACCTGCGTAATTCCTTCTAAGTTCGTTCTGCAGGCGGACTTAGTTTACTTTCCGAGGACTCCAGATGGCATACTCATATACCGAAAAGAAACGGATCCGTAAGAATTTTGGTAAATTGCCCCAAGTCATGCATGCTCCGTACCTGCTCTCGATTCAAGTCGACTCGTACAGAACATTCTTGCAAGATGGCAAAACTCCAAAAAATCGCGAAGATATCGGTCTCCAAGCTGCATTTCGTTCAGTTTTTCCTATTGAAAGTTATTCGGGCAATGCTGCTTTAGAATTCGTTGAGTATAGTCTTGGTAAACCAGAGTTTGATGTTCGCGAATGTATTCTTCGTGGCTCAACCTTTGCGGCACCAATGCGCGTTAAAATTCGTTTGATCATCAAAGATCGTGAAACGAAATCTATTAAAGACGTACGTGAACAAGAAGTGTACATGGGTGAAATGCCACTCATGACTGAGAATGGTACCTTTGTCATCAATGGTACTGAGCGTGTAATCGTATCTCAATTACACCGTTCACCAGGCGTATTCTTTGACCATGATAAAGGTAAAACGCATTCAAGCGGTAAAGTGCTTTATTCAGCACGTATTATTCCTTATCGTGGTTCATGGTTAGATTTTGAGTTTGATGCTAAAGATTTAGTCTTTGTACGTATTGACCGTCGTCGCAAATTGCTTGCGACTGTTGTGTTACGTGCATTGAGCTATAGCAATGAACAAATTCTGAATATGTTCTACGAAAAAGTACCTGTATATCTTGATATGGGTAGCTATCAGATTGACCTTGTGCCTGAACGTCTTCGTGGTGAAATGGCTCAATTTGATATCGTGGACAATGATGGTAAAGCCATTGTTGAACAAGGTAAACGTATTAATGCTCGCCATGTACGTCAAATGGAAGCTGCTGGTTTAACTAAACTTCCAGTTCCAGATGAATATTTGTATGAGCGTATTACTGCTGAAGATATCGTGCTTAAAGATGGTGAAGTGATTACTGCTAACACTGTATTAAGTCATGAGATTTTGGTCAGAATTGCTGAAGGTGGTATTAAACAATTTAATATCCTGTTCACCAATGACATCGATCGCGGTTCTTTTGTTGCTGACACCTTACGTGCAGATACAACATCTGGCCGTGAAGAAGCACTTGTAGAAATCTACAAAGTGATGCGTCCAGGTGAGCCACCAACGAAAGAAGCGGCTGAAAACTTATTCAATAACTTATTCTTCTCTACAGAGCGTTATGATTTATCGCCTGTGGGTCGTATGAAGTTTAACCGTCGTTTGGGTCGTCCTTACGAAGTAGGTACAGATCAGAAGTCTCGTGAAGTAGAAGGTATTCTTTCTAACGATGACATCATCGATGTACTGAAAACATTGGTAGAAATTCGTAACGGTAAAGGTGAAGTCGACGATATCGATCACTTGGGTAACCGTCGCGTACGTTCTGTTGGTGAAATGACAGAAAACCAATTCCGTGTTGGTTTGGTTCGTGTTGAGCGTGCTGTTAAAGAGCGTTTAAACCAAGCTGAAACAGATAACTTGTCTCCACAAGATTTGATCAATGCGAAACCAGTTGCTGCTGCAATCAAAGAATTCTTTGGTTCAAGCCAATTGTCACAGTTTATGGATCAAAACAACCCATTGTCAGAAATTACACACAAACGTCGTGTATCTGCGCTTGGGCCTGGTGGTTTGACACGTGAACGTGCGGGCTTTGAGGTACGTGACGTACATCAAACTCACTATGGTCGTGTATGTCCAATTGAAACGCCTGAAGGACCAAACATTGGTTTGATCAACTCGCTTTCTGTTTATGCAAAAGCGAACAACTTCGGTTTCTTGGAAACACCATACCGTCGCGTTGTTGATGGTCGTGTAACAGATGATGTTGAATATTTATCTGCAATTGAAGAAGTTGGTACTGTGATTGCACAGGCCGATTCTGCATTGGATAAAGATGGACATTTAACTGAAGACTTCGTTTCAGTACGTCACCAAGGTGACTTCGTTCGTATGCCACCTGAAAAAGTGACGCATATGGATGTATCGGCTCAACAGGTTGTCTCTGTCGCTGCATCTCTTATTCCATTCCTTGAACACGATGATGCTAACCGTGCCTTGATGGGTTCAAACATGCAACGTCAGGCTGTTCCTACATTGCTTGCTGATAAACCACTTGTGGGTACCGGCATGGAAGCAAACGTAGCGCACGACTCTGGTGTATGTGTGATTGCGAAACGTGGTGGACGCATTGAGTTTGTAGATGCATCACGTGTGGTTATTCGTGTCAATGAGGATGAAATGATTGCGGGTGAAGCAGGTGTAGATATCTACAACTTGATCAAATACACGCGTTCAAACCAAAACACATGTATTAACCAAAAAGTGCTTGTGAGCATGGGCGATAAAGTCGGTCGTGGTGACGTTCTTGCTGATGGTCCATCAACTGATGGTGGTGAATTAGCACTAGGTCAGAACATGCGTGTCGCGTTCATGACTTGGAATGGTTATAACTACGAAGACTCGATTTTATTATCTGAACGTGTTCTTCAAGAAGATCGTTTAACTTCAATTCATATTCAAGAATTATCATGTGTTGCACGTGATACGAAGTTAGGTGCGGAAGAAATCACTGCCGATATTCCTAACGTAGGTGAAGCAGCGTTATCTAAACTTGATGAATCAGGTATTGTTTATATCGGTGCTGAAGTTGCAGCGGGTGATATTCTTGTTGGTAAAGTGACACCTAAAGGTGAAACACAATTAACTCCTGAAGAAAAATTACTTCGTGCAATCTTTGGTGAGAAAGCGGCAGACGTTAAAGATTCATCTTTACGTGTTTCTTCAAGCGTTAAAGGTACAGTCATCGACGTTCAAGTGTTTACACGTGACGGTATCGAGAAAGATGAACGTGCTCAAGCGATTGAGAAAGCGCAACTTGATGCTTACCGTAAAGACTTGAAAGAAGAATTCAAAATTTTCGAAGAAGCTGCTCGTGAACGTATTATCCGTTTGTTAAAAGGCCAAGAGTCGAATGGCGGCGGTACTACGAAGCGTGGTGATAAGCTATCTGAAGATGTATTGTCTGGTTTAGAGCTTGTTGATCTTTTAGAAGTTCAACCAACAGATGAAGGTATTGCTGAACGCTTAACTCAAATTCAAGTGTTCTTGAAAGAAAAGAGCTACGAGATCGATGAGAAATTTGCTGAGAAAAAACGCAAACTTTCTACAGGTGATGAGCTTACAACAGGTGTCTTGAAAGTTGTTAAAGTTTACTTAGCTGTAAAACGTCGTATCCAGCCTGGTGATAAGATGGCGGGTCGTCACGGTAACAAAGGTGTTGTATCAAACATCTTGCCTGTTGAAGACATGCCGCATGACATCCATGGTGTTCCAGTTGATGTCGTACTTAACCCATTGGGTGTACCATCACGTATGAACGTGGGGCAGATTCTTGAAACTCACTTAGGTATGGCTGCAAAAGGTCTTGGCGATAAGATCGACAAGATGATGAAAGAGCAACGTACTGTTCTTGAGCTTCGTGATTTCTTAGACAAGATTTATAACAAAGTTGGTGGCGAGCAAGAAGATCTTGATAGCTTGACCGATGAAGAAATCTTGGTGTTATCAGGTAACTTGCGTAAAGGTGTTCCTTTAGCTACGCCAGTATTTGATGGTGCAGAAGAGAGTCAGATCAAAGAGTTGCTTGAGCTTGGTGGTATCTCACGTACAGGTCAAACAGTATTGTATGACGGACGTACAGGTGAGCGTTTTGACCGCCCAGTAACTGTTGGTTATATGTATATGCTCAAGTTGAACCATTTGGTTGATGACAAGATGCATGCGCGTTCTACTGGTTCTTATTCACTTGTAACTCAACAACCGCTTGGTGGTAAAGCACAATTCGGTGGTCAGCGTTTCGGTGAGATGGAAGTCTGGGCACTAGAAGCTTATGGTGCTGCTTATACACTTCAAGAAATGCTTACTGTGAAGTCGGATGACGTTGAAGGTCGTACTCGCATCTATAAGAATATTGTAGATGGTAACCATTATATGGATCCGGGTATGCCTGAATCGTTTAACGTATTGACCAAAGAGATCCGTTCTTTAGGTATCAACATTGAACTGAAAAATGGTGACTAAATCCCCCCATTCCCCCTTTGTTAAAGGGGGGAATGTCCCCTCTTTAAGAAAGAGGGGGTAGGGGAGATGCCAAATCTCAGTGAAAAAACAATATTTGTGACCCAGTCGTAGCCTGAAAAGCGCTTCGACACACGGAGAAAAAAATTGAAAGACTTGCTCGATATCATGCGCAAAAAGACGGATTCAGATGGTCACGCTCCAGTAGAGTTTGACCGTATCCGTATTGGTCTTGCGTCACCAGAAATGATTAAGTCATGGTCTCACGGTGAAGTTAAAAAGCCAGAAACCATTAACTATCGTACGTTTAAACCAGAACGTGATGGTTTATTCTGTGCCAAAATCTTTGGTCCAGTAAAAGATTACGAATGCTTGTGTGGTAAATACAAGCGTATGAAATATAAAGGCGTCATTTGTGAAAAATGTGGCGTTGAAGTAACAACTGCAAAAGTTCGTCGTGAGCGTATGGGTCACATCGAGCTTGCTTCTCCAGTTGCGCATATTTGGTTCTTGAAATCATTACCAAGCCGTATCGGTTTATTACTTGATATGACTTTACGTGATATCGAACGTGTATTGTACTTCGAATCTTATGTGGTCACTGATCCTGGCATGACGCCAATGGAAAAGTACCAACTTCTTAACGATGAAGAATACTTCACAGCGTTAGAAGAACATGGTGATGAATTCAGCGCGAAAATGGGTGCAGAAGCAGTTCAAGATTTGTTGAAAGACATCGATCTTGAAGCTGAAATTTCTCGTTTACGTGAAGAAATTCCGAACACGACTTCAGAAACGAAGCTTAAAAAAGCCTCTAAACGTTTGAAGTTGATGGAAGCGTTCAAAGAGTCGAACAACAAGCCTGAATGGATGGTGATGAATGTACTTCCTGTACTTCCACCTGATCTTCGTCCGTTGGTACCGCTTGAAGGTGGTCGTTTTGCGACTTCTGACTTGAACGATCTTTATCGTCGTGTGATCAACCGTAACAACCGTTTAAAACGTCTTCTTGACCTTGCTGCACCAGACATTATCGTACGTAACGAAAAACGTATGTTACAAGAGTCTGTGGATGCGTTATTGGACAATGGTCGTCGTGGTCGTGCAATTACTGGTTCGAACAAACGTCCGCTTAAATCTTTGGCAGATATGATCAAAGGTAAGCAAGGTCGTTTCCGTCAAAACTTACTTGGTAAGCGTGTCGATTATTCTGGTCGTTCGGTAATTACTGTAGGTCCAACTTTACGTTTACACCAATGTGGTCTTCCAAAGAAAATGGCTCTTGAATTATTCAAGCCTTTTATCTTTGCTAAGCTACAAGCTTCTGGCCAAGCAACAACCATTAAAGCTGCGAAGAAAATGGTTGAGCGTGAAACCCCTGAAGTTTGGGACGTTCTTGCATCTGTAATTCGTCAACATCCAGTCATGTTGAACCGTGCGCCAACACTTCACCGTTTAGGTCTTCAAGCATTTGAACCTATCTTAATTGAAGGTAAAGCGATCCGTTTACATCCACTCGTTTGTGCTGCGTTTAACGCCGACTTCGATGGTGACCAAATGGCGGTTCACGTTCCATTAACACTTGAAGCTCAATTAGAAGCTCGTGCGTTAATGATGTCGACTAACAATATCTTGTCACCTGCAAATGGTGAGCCGATCATTGTACCTTCTCAGGACGTTGTCTTGGGCTTGTATTACATCACACGTGATGCAATCAATGCCAAAGGTGAAGGCATGGTGTTTGCGGATACTCATGAAGTAAACCGTGCACTTGCAACTGGTCAAGTTGACTTACATGCGCGTGTAAAAGCACGTGTACACCAAACAGTGATTGATGAAAACGGTAACCGTGAGCATCAAACAATTGTTGTAGATACGACGCCTGGTCGTTGCTTACTTTGGGAAGTTGTGCCTGAAGGTATGGATTTCCAACAAATCAACGTTGAGATGACGAAAAAGAACATCTCTAAATTGATTAACTCTTGCTACCGTAAATTAGGTTTGAAAGATACTGTTATCTTTGCTGACCAATTGATGTACTTGGGCTTCCGTCAAGCAACACGTTCAGGTGTTTCTGTGGGTATGGAAGACATGTTGATTCCACCACAAAAACAAGCAATTATCGAAAAAGCAGAAGTTGAAGTTCGTGAAATTGAACAACAATTTGAGCAAGGTTTCGTAACGGCAGGTGAGCGTTACAACAAAGTTGTCGATATTTGGGCGCGTACCAACGACCAAGTTGCGAAAGCGATGATGGATAACTTGTCCTTCACAACTGTTAAAAATAAACAGGGCGAAGACGAGAAGCAAAAATCATTCAACAGTATCTACATGATGTCTGACTCAGGTGCCCGTGGTTCGGCAGCTCAGATTCGTCAGCTTGCGGGTATGCGTGGTTTGATGGCGAAACCAGATGGTTCGATTATTGAAACGCCGATTAAAGCGAACTTCCGTGAAGGCTTGACAGTACTTCAATACTTCATTTCAACACATGGTGCACGTAAAGGTTTGGCCGATACAGCACTTAAAACTGCGAACTCTGGTTACTTGACTCGTCGTCTTGTAGACGTAGCACAAGACTTGGTTATTACAGAGCCAGATTGCGGTACGCTTGAAGGTCTTGTAATGACTCCGTTCATTCAAGGTGGCGACGTTATTGAGCCATTAAGTGTACGTGTATTAGGACGTGTAACTGCTGAAGACGTGAAAAAAGCGGGTTCAGATGAAGTTGTTCTTCCACGTAACACATTGATTGATGAAAAAATCGCTGCATATATTGAAGATGCTGGTGTTGATGAAGTTAAAGTACGTTCAGTTGTAAACTGTGCTTCCACTTTCGGTGTATGTGCGAAATGTTATGGACGTGACTTGGCTCGCGGTCACTTGGTAAATCCAGGTGAATCTGTTGGTGTTATGGCTGCACAATCAATTGGTGAACCTGGTACACAGTTAACCATGCGTACATTCCACGTGGGTGGTGCTGCAAGCCGAACATCTGCCGCAAATAGCGTACAAGTACGTAATAAAGGTACGGTTCGTTTTCATAACGTTAAAACTGTTCAACATGCTAAAGGCCATTTGGTATCTGTTTCACGTTCAGGTGAGATCGGTATTGCAGATGACTTAGGTCGCGAACGTGAACGTTATAAACTTCCATACGGTGCGTCTATCTTGATTAAAGATGGTCAACCTGTAGAAGGCGGCGGTATTGTTGCGACTTGGGATCCGCATACACATCCATTGGTGACAGAGGTTGCTGGTAAAGCACGCTTCAGCCAAATTTCGGATGGCGTAACTGCAACATCTAAAACTGATGATGCAACGGGTATGACGACTGTTGAAATCTTACCTGTAACAGCACGTCCTGCTTCTGGTAAAGATTTGCGTCCTGCAATCGTGTTGGATACAACAGATGGCGGCGAACAGTTCTACTTCTTGCCACAGAACACGATCGTTACTGTTCGTGATGGTGAAACGATTGGTGTTGGTGACGTTATTGGTCGTGTACCACAAGAAACTTCACGTACTCGTGATATTACCGGTGGTCTACCACGTGTAGCTGATTTGTTCGAAGCACGTAAGCCGAAAGAACATGCAATTCTTGCTGAAATTTCAGGTGTTGTAAGCTTTGGTAAAGAAACCAAAGGTAAGAACCGTTTAGTGATTACACCAGATGATGGCTCTGAAATTTATGAAGAGTTGATTCCAAAATGGCGTACCATTAACGTGTTTGAAGGTGAGCATGTTAACCGTGGTGAAACCATTTCTGATGGTCCACAAAATCCACATGACATCTTACGTTTGAAAGGTGAAGTTGCATTAACCAACTACATCGTGAACGAAGTTCAAGACGTTTACCGCTTACAAGGTGTAAAAATCAACGATAAGCATATCGAAGTAATCGTTCGTCAAATGTTGCGTAAAGTAGACATTACCGACGGTGGTGATACAAGCTTTATCAAAGGTGAACAAGTGGATTACATCCGCGTTGTGGGCGAAAACCAAGCAGTATTGGCTCAGAACAAGTTCCCTGCGAAGTATGAACGTCAATTGATGGGTATTACGAAAGCATCGCTTTCTACTGATTCGTTCATCTCTGCTGCATCGTTCCAGGAAACAACACGTGTGTTAACTGAAGCTGCTGTAACAGGGAAAGAAGATGAGTTACGTGGTTTGAAAGAAAACGTTGTTGTAGGTCGCTTGATTCCAGCTGGTACTGGTCTTGCATACCATTTAGAACGTCGTCGTCAAGAAGCAGAAGCTGCAGAGCATGAGCTTGTAAATGACTTCTCTGAAGTTGATCAAGCATTCTCTCAAGCTTTAAATGAAGATACTTTCTAAGTTAAACAGCTTTTGAAATGAAGAAGACGCCTTAGGGCGTCTTTTTTTATATACTGAGTAGACTCAAGTCATAAGCATTTAAAATGGCAATAAAAATTAGACATACATTGATGGTTTTACTGGCAGTCATGTTGGTTCCCGCCTGTTTGTTGATGTTTTTACCAGCTCAGCCAGAAATGAATTGGCAGCATAATGTATTTCAATTCATCACAGAAAAATTAAAGGTTCAAACGGGAATGTTTGGCCCCTTGGGTTTTTATACAGTATCGATTACTGCATATTTTTCGCTATTGAGCAGCATCTGGGCCGTTTTTTTATTTTGCATGATTTGGCAAGAAGAGCGTGAAACTGCACCTCAAACAACCACTCAGACAGTGCAATTTAAGTTGTTGGATGGGGTAATTATGGTTGTATGTGTTATTGGATTTATCTGGTTTAGTTTTTCGATGATGCAATGGCATTTCGCGAAACAAGATATGACCATAGGTTTAGGTCGAAATGGTTATTTATTCCAATCCTTGTATCACTATCAACTTGGTGTTGTCTTTGCTGAACTCTTTTTTATGCTTTTCTTGGTATTCAGCCAGCTGGCAATCTTAATGCTTGTTTATGCAAGTTATCATTTTCTCAAAGAAAAATTTAAACGAATAGAATGATGCTTTTAGTTTTAAAAATCTTGTGATTAAGTTAATGCTTTATGAGGAAATCGTCATTCAATGATAATTTCTTATTAACATGAATGTTATTTAAATTCGACTGTGCATCTTTGATAATTATAGACTACAAATAGCAACATGAAAATTTAATTTAATCCATAAATTAGTGTTTTCATAAAATCAGTTGTAATTAATTGCATTTGTAAGTTCAGATAGAAAGGATGAATAACATGAAAAAAATAGTAATGACTATGATGTGTGTGAGTTTACCTATTGTGATGCTTACAGGTTGTGAAAACATGTCAGCAAATGATAAGCGTATTACTTCCGCGGCACTTGGTGGTGCTGTTGGTGGTGGTATAGGTAATCATGCTGGTAATGGTGTGGGTGCTGCTGTTGGTGCAGGTGGTGGTGCTGCTGTAGGAAGCAAAGCCAACAATGGTTCAAACCGTAATGCAACATATAGTGGTATAGGTGCAGGTATTGGCTCAGTCATTGGTAAAGGTGTACTCGGCGGTGATGCCGGTGCTGCCATTGGTGGTGCGATCGGTGGTGGTGCTGGTGCTGCAATTGAGCAAAATAAATAGTCGTTAAAACCAAATCAAAATAAGCGCAACGTTTATAACGTCATGCGCTTATTTTTTTATCAATATCTAATTTTAGAAGAGTTCAGCATCTCTTCACTATTACACAATTTATTGACTATTTGGCTTTAAAATGGCTCATTCAAACAGACTTCAGCGTTTTAATGGGTGAGGGTTTTTACGACGGATATACACCGTTTTTTGTACTTCAGCAATTCTTAAGCCCGAGTCGTCAAAAATATTCACTGTATAGTTACGATAGACTGGACTATAGTTTTCGGCCAAGTTCTTCACATGTTCGATTTCAATCGCATCTAAACGGATATCTGCATAAACCGTACTGCGACCAGGGGAAAGGAAATTGATGTTTGCGGTTTTGTCCCAAACCATATATTTCGGGCCTAAATGATGCATTAAAAGAAGCATATAAAATGGATCAACCATTGAATACAAACTACCGCCAAAGTGCACGCCAACAATATTTTGATTGCTATGCGTCAGTGGCATTTTGACCCGAACGTGATAGTTTTTTAGATCAATTTTTTCGATTTCAATCCCTGCACCTTTATATGGAGAAAAATGATTCAACATAAATTTGGAAACAAATGGGATTGTCTGTAGTTTTTTGATTAGCGCATTCATGGTCAATTCTAGTTATCGATTTTTAAACCATAATAAAGAACAGAATGGAATGTGGCATTGATCTAAATGCCCTTTACAACGAAATCACAGCCAATGGTAAAACAATAAAAGGTGACTCAATGCAAGTGCAAACTTATTGGATATCCACCCAAGACAAACAAAAACTTTATGCAAAAACATGGGGTAATGCTGAAAACCCTGCGTTGGTTTTGGTGCATGGCTATCCCGATAATCAAGAAGTTTGGGAACCGATTATTGAACAATTGATCTCAAAATTTTACATCATTACTTATGATGTACGTGGGGCAGGGCAGTCTTCTGTACCAAAACGAATTCGTGATTATGCTTTAGCACGCTTATCTTTGGATTTTGAGTGCGTGGTAAATGAGCTACTGCCCAATCGTAATTTTCATCTTGCAGCGCATGATTGGGGCTCGATTCAGTCGTGGGAATCTGTGACTGAACCTAAATTTAAAAATCGTATTTTGTCTTATACCACTATGTCTGGACCTTGTTTAGATCATGCGGCTTTTTGGATGCGTGAACAGTTTTTACATGAAAAGCCTAAATTTTTTAAGCAGTTATTTAAATCTTGGTATATCGTTGCATTCCAGTTACCATTTCTTGCCCCGACCGTTTGGCATTTTTTTAGCCCACAACGCTGGGGTGCAATTTTAACGCAACTTGAGAAAAAGAAAGGCTTACCCTTAAACCAAAATATTGCAAAAGATGGTGAACATGGTATCGGACTATACCGTGCTAACTTTCTTCCACGTTTAACTCGTCCACGTGAGCGTTATGCAGTATGTCCTGTACAGGCGGTTGTACTGTTAAGAGATAAATTTGTAAGTCCAGAATTGATTGATGAAGTGCCTAAATGGGCAACAGATTTTGAACGTGTAGAAGTTGATGCAAACCATTGGGCAGTACTTAGTCAACCACAAGAGATTGCACAATATATTGAAACATTTGCACTCAAAAATAGTGAGAGTTGATTCGCTTAAAGTGATGTGAGCTCTTATAAAAATAGGCCATGTTTTCACATGGCCTATTCATTTTATGACCAGTTCGACTAAATTACAGCTTCATTGAAGTGAATCTGATAAAATATCGGCTTTCAAATTTTCGTAAATTTCTCCATGAATGCTGTCGTTATTGCGATTGCCGTGATGTTTATCTTGTCACTGGCACGAGTTTCTGTTGTTTTAACATTGGTTATTTCAGCAATTATAGGTGGGTTGGTTGCAGGTTTAAGCTTGTCAGATACTGTTACAGCATTTAATGCGGGCTTGGGTGATGGTGCAGAAGTTGCCTTGGCCTATGCGGTATTAGGCGCTTTCGCTTTGGCACTTTCAAAGTCAGGCTTGCCTGATTTATTGGCCTATAAACTGATCGGCTTACTCGGTATGGAAGCCACGCAGAAACAAGCAACCAAAGTAAAATTCTTATTATTGGGTATTTTACTGATTGCCGCGATTTGTTCACAAAATTTAATTCCTGTGCATATTGCGTTTATTCCTGTGCTTGTTCCACCGCTCTTAAAAGTGATGAATCACTTGAAACTCGACCGTCGTGCCGCAGCATGTGTACTGACCTTAGGTTTAGTCGGCACATATATCTTCTTGCCTGTAGGCTTTGGTGCAATTTTTCTTGAACAAATTCTGATGGGGAATATCAACAAAATTGGCGCTGCTTATCATCTGCATGTTGAAAGAAGCATGATGCCTATGGGGATGGCTATTCCTGTATTGGGTATGGTGATTGGTACTTTATTTGCCGTTTTTGTCAGTTATCGTAAACCGCGTATTTATGTTGATCGTAATGTTGCACCAATTACCACGATTGATTTAGATAAACCACTTCGTGCGGTAAATGTTGAGGTATTAAAAGCTGATGGCATAGCCTTAGAGCAAGAAGCCAAGCAAGAAGCCCCTGTGATTGCCAAGAAAACTATTCTTATGGCATTGCTGGCAATCATTTTAACCCTGATCTCTCAATTGTATTCAGGCTCAATGATCCTTGGCGGATTAGTGGGCTTTTCTGTCTTATCTGCCGCAGGGATTTTTAAATGGCAAGAAGCGGATGATGTTTTTGTACAAGGGATGCGTATGATGGCATTGGTCGGTTTTATCATGATCTCTGCTGCGGGGTTTGCATCCGTGATGACCCATACTGGGGATATTAATCAGTTGGTCAACGGTGTTGTTCATTTGATTGGTGACAATAAAGCGCTAGCTGCTTTCTTGATGTTATTTATTGGTTTATTTGTAACGATTGGAATTGGTTCATCATTTTCAAGTGTGCCTGTACTTGCAGTCATTTATGTTCCTTTATGTGTACAATTCGGCTTCTCTCCACTTGCAACCGTTGCTCTGATTGGTACTGCGGCAGCATTAGGAGATGCGGGTTCACCAGCTTCAGATTCGACCTTGGGGCCTACTGCTGGTTTGGGCGTAGATGGGCAACATGATCATATTTGGGATACGGTTGTTCCAACATTTATCCATTTTAATATTCCATTATTGGTGTTTGGTTGGATTGCTGCGATGGTGCTGTAGCGTTTATTTTTTAAGTTAAGGCTGTTTATGATGAGATCTAAACAGCCTTTTTTATATCTGTTCGACTAAAATCATTTAAATAGATGGGTTGATATTCTTTGTAAAAATGGGAGTATTCTAGTTTTTGATATTTAAACAGCAGGAAAAATCTTAAATAATATGCCTGAATTAAGATCAGCAGATCAAGATTATCAATTATCTAAGCCTAAATAATAAGGTGAGTGGGGATTTGGCTGATCAAAGAGATACATATAAAGGTGAGTTATAAACCTTTGTGATCATACTGCCCCAATTCATAAAAATACTTCAGGATCACTGCATAGAGATACCTGATGGTAATAAGATATCATTGTAATTATTGGAAAAAGTAAATATGAATATATGTGAATTAGTGAGTTATATTGAAGTTGGTATGACCAAACCTGTTGTAGTAGATAGAGTTTTATTAGAAGAGTATGGGAATTATATGAGAGTAATTGGTTTTTTGGACAAAGAACAAATATTAATATCCTACTTTTATTATGATGAAAGTGATGAGGATACAGGGATAGATATTAATCTTAAATATGAATCATTAGATAAAGCGATACAGTCAATTGAACAGTTTTTAGGGGTTTCAATAGATGGATGGGAAAATTTTAATCGAACAGGAAATTATCCAGAACCTTTGGAGAATTGTGTTGATAATAAATGGAATAATTTAGTAAATGATATTAAGCAAGGTACTATGATTCCAAAAGGTTATAATGAAATTCGTTTGAATATATAAATTACTATATTTTTTATTGATTAAAATACTTTAATTCTTTTATCTTAAAATGAACTGTTTATCTTTAAACAATATGATTTAGACTATGTAACATAACTTTATATTGATGTTTTATTGACAGTATAGGTTGATTTAATTTCCTAATGTATAAAAATAACAAAAAACAATTTTTCGATGAACTCTCTGTTTTCAATACACTTTTATCTTTCTCGATAAAAAATTCAGAGATGCCAATCTGATTGGCTGAATCTATCATCTAGGACATGGAGGCAAGATTTTTCTCTGAAGATACAGCCCTGAAAATGAGGTTTAAATTTATTTTATAGATATTATTAATTTATAATAAAGAATCCATTTTATATTAAATTTCACTCAATAATCCTGATTAATTTGGTTGGGTTTTAAAACCAACTGTTTTGATATGATTAAAATAAATTTTATTGTATAACAGTTACTTGAAAATATATATTAATTCTTAATTTAAATAAATGTTGCAATATTATTAATACCTATGTTTAATGTTTATTAATAACAACGCTGGGGTATTTATAATGTTAAAGCAAACTGCTCTTATTGCATTAATGGCAATTTCTTCTGCTTCATTTGCAGATTGGCAAGTCAAGGTTGGTGGTTCGGTGATTGCACCAACACAAGACACCAAAGTTGCTGGTGTTGGTACTGTGAAAGCAGACCATGAATATGCTTTTACGCCTTCTGTAGAATATATCTTTGGTGAAACACCTTTCTCTGCGGAAGTTTTATTAGCTACACCAATTAGCCACGATGTGAAATTAGATGGTGAAAAAGCAGTTAACCTTAAACACTTACCACCAACTGTAACGTTTAAATATAACTTCAAAAACTCTACACGTTTTACACCATATATTGGTGTTGGTGGTACAGCATTCCTTGCATGGGATGAGGAATCATCTGGGGCATTGGCGGGCACTAAGGTTAAAGTTAAAGATGATTTTGGTTTTGCTGGTCAAATCGGTTTTAACTTCCAACCTGCTGATGCAAAAAACTGGGGTGTTTTCTTTGATGCCCGTTATGCTCAATTAAGCCCAGAAGTGACTGTTAAAGCGGGTAATACTACTGCTGCAAAATTTGATTTAGATATTGATCCAGTTATCTATACTTTGGGTTATAGCTATAGATTCTAAGTTCGCTTTAGACTCATAAAAAACTCGGTAAATTTACCGAGTTTTTTTATTTTTACAGAGCCTTATATATTGAAACAAGAAGCAATAAAAAATAGTTATTTTTAGCTATATAAGCGCTGATTAAATCCATTTAATCTATCAGAACATCAATAAGACTTTGACATGATATGAAAAATTTAATTTTTATAATATTGGTAGGGTTAAGTAGCAGCACAATAGCCAATGCAGCAAGTTTTAATTGTGAGCATGCTCAGACCAAAAGCGAACATGCCATTTGTGAGCATCGCAGTTTAAACGATGCAGATGTCAAAATGGCGACCACCTATACCATTATCCGTAAACTTGTTCCGATGGGAACACGGGGTGTGATACAGGATCAGCAAGTGAAATGGTTACAACTGCGCAATCAATGTCAGGACAATCTACGTTGTTTAACCGATGCGTATCAGATGCGCCAGCAAAAACTAGAGATTTATATGAATCGAGTTTACCAACAAGGTCCATTTTAAAAAAAATTAAATTTGCCTATTGAAATATGCTTAAACCACTCCATTTCTAATGCATTCAATAAAAAAGCGTTATGAATTTACGGAGTGATTTTATGAGTGAACAGAACGTACAACACAGTTCAAAAAAGCATAGCTTTCAAGCAGAAGTGGCTCAGCTTTTACATTTAGTGACGCATTCACTTTATTCTAACCCTGAAATTTTCCTACGCGAGCTGATTTCAAATGCTTCAGATGCATGTGATAAGTTACGTTTTGAAGGAATTAACCATCCTGAATATTATGAGAATGATCCAGACTTACATGTTCGTGTAAGCCTAGATAAAGATGCGAAAACAATCACCATCTCAGACAACGGTATTGGTTTAAGCCAACAAGAAGCAATTGATAACTTAGGAACGATTGCTAAATCAGGCACCAAAGACTTTATGTCAAAGTTATCTGGTGACCAAAAAGCTGATGCACAACTGATTGGCCAGTTTGGTGTAGGTTTTTATTCTGGTTTTATCGTTGCTGATAAAATTACCGTTGAATCTCGCCGTGCAGGTTTAGATGCATCAGAAGGTGTACGTTGGATCAGTGGTGGTACGGGTGACTTTGAAGTCGAACAAATTGAGAAGGCTTCACGTGGAACTTCGATTATTTTACATTTACGTGATGACGCACTGGATTATTTAGAATCTTATAAAGTTAAACAAATTATCAATAAATACTCAGACCATATCAGCTTACCTATCGAAATGCAGAAGGAAGTTTGGCAGGAAGAAGAAGCAGCTGAAGGTGAAGAGAAAAAACCAGGTCATTATGTTAAAACAGATGAATGGGAAGCGATTAACTCAGCAAGTGCCTTGTGGACACGTAGCAAAGGCGAAATTACTGAAGAGCAGTATGTAGAATTCTATAAGAATTTAACTCATGACTTTGATGCACCATTGGCTTGGGCACATAACCGAGTTGAAGGCAGTACTGAATATACCCAATTGCTTTATATTCCAAGTAAAGCACCAAGTAATATTTTCACGCGTGAAGCTAAAGCAGGCATCAAACTTTATGTAAAACGTGTATTTATTATGGATGATGCAGATAATCTGATTCCAAATTATCTACGTTTTGTACAAGGTGTGGTGGATAGTGCTGATCTGCCGCTTAATGTAAGCCGTGAGATTCTACAAGAAAGCCGTGATGTGAAAACCATCCGTGAAGGTAATGCACGTCGTGTATTGACAACATTGGATGCTTTAGTAAAATCAGAAGATCAAGCTGATCAAGACAAATTTAAAACTTTCTATGCTGAATTTGGTTCAGTGATCAAGGAAGGTTTAGGTGAAGACTTTGGTAATCGTGAACGTATTCTAAAACTTTTACGCTTCTCTACTTCGAGCAATGATGAGGTATCAACATCATTGGAAGCTTATAAAGCACGTATGAAAGAAGGGCAAAAAGCTATCTATTATGTGACTGCCGATAGCTTAGCGGCTGCGAAAAACTCTCCGCAACTTGAATTATTCCGTAAAAAAGACATTGAAGTTTTGCTTATGGCAGATCGTGTTGATGAATGGGCGATGGAGTTTGTGCATGACTTTGATGGCACTCCTATGCAAAATGTTGCAAAGGGTGCAGTCGATCTTGGTGATTTACAAGATGCGGAAGAGAAAAAAGCACTCGAAGCTGCCGCAGAACAGTTTAAACCTGTGGTTGAAAAACTCTCTGATTCATTAAAAGCCAAGACCAAAGAAGTGCGTGTGACAACGCGTTTAGTGGACTCACCAGCATGTCTAGTGACCAGCGATGGTGAGCTTTCGCCGCAGTTAATTCGTATGTTAAAACAAGCGGGTCAGGCTGTACCTGAATCTAAACCAATTCTGGAAATTAACCCTGAACATCCTTTAGTAAAAAAACTTGAAAGTTCAGCCCAGTTTGATGATTTAGCCAATGTGATCTTTGATCAGGCAGTAATTGCTGAGGGTGGTTTACCTGATGATCCTGCTGAATATGTAAAACGTATTAACAATTTATTGCTTAAATAAGTCGTAATTTGTTTTAACAGAGCCTATCTTTAAGATAGGCTTTTTTATATAAACACATTCAATGAATAATTTTAAAAGAATTCAATGTATAGGTTGTTTTGTATTGCTCAGTTTAGCTACAACAGTTGTGATGGCATATGAACTTCCACCAGTTGAAAAGCGTAATGCAAATACCACAGATATTTCAGTACATAACGCCATGTTCTTAAGACAAAATACACAGGCTGCTGTGATGGGTATATTGAAAAAAAATGGCCAGAACTATGAACTTGCTGCTAGCGATGGGAAAGGGGGAATGGCGTTACCGATAGCGGTACATCCAAGCCTTAAAATAGACGATGCTTTAGTCGATAAAGAAGTTAGGGCGATTGGGCGAATGACTTATGAAACAATGTATATGCCCAATTCTAGCGACTTTGGTCCCGCTTATAGTTTTACTTTTGAATTGTTTTCAATTGCCCCATTGAATTAAAAGGGTGTGGCAGGCATTTTACCAACATCAGTGGATAAGTCGAAACTTATCCACAGTTCAGCTTAAAGATTCAGCTTATGCTTAAAATAACGCTTCTAAACGTACCAAAGCGCTTGGGAAATGGCTACGATCTTCACGACGATCATTAAAATAATTTAAGTCGCCTTGTACGTAAAACCATTCACGCCAAACAGGTTGTCGCCAAGAAACAAAAGGCCCCCAACTGTTGAGCTTAAGGTCATTATTATTATAATAACCGCCAGTATAGATACCATAGTTAAAGCGATTATTTTTAAAGAACTGATGTTGTCGATAAGTACGGTTATCCCAAGTTAAATCATCGTCTTGTTCATCTGCATACGTCACATAGAATTGGTTGGAAATAAAGGGCTGATTGGGGCGAGCATGGGTCAGCTCTAAGTTGGTTCTCAAATAGTTTTCACTGTCGATCCCATAGCGGTAAATCTGTTCCGCATGAAAAGTAAAATCATTCCCCAGTTTCCAATCCTTTTGAGCCTTTAAACGTGCATAGATATCATCACCTGAACGAATACCAAGGTCTGCATCTAAGTCAAAAGGTAAGCGTTTAGAAAGCTGTGACCAACGTAAAGCAATCGAGCTGTTATCATCACGAATTTGTTTACCATCCACTCGTTTATCTGGATCGCCATCAGCATGATTATTGTTGATCGCTATATTATTTGTAATTTCATCATCTAATGAATCATCACCAAAGACCACACTTAAACGGTTTTCAAGTGTGGGTAATTTAACTTTTCCTCGTATCCGAGGATTGACATCATAACCATCATGCTTATTCCATTGATTATCAACAATGATCCGCAACGTTGCTGACGCTGGATGTGCAGGATCAGTTTTTCCAAACCAGTTGTCCATTTTATTGGCTGTACGGTCTGCCCAATTGCTAATCTTTTTCTGCTTTTTGTCGGCCCAAGTTTGATCTTCTGTTGCATCCGTTGGGGGAACAATAACTTGATTAGATTGTTCTGGGAAAATGGTCGGTGTTGAGTCAACAATTTTTGGAATATAGTTGAGCAAGCCCATCTCATTTTCTTTGGCGCTGGCTAAAGAAGGTTGCTGATCGACTTTCCCCGTTTTAGCATTCGCTTCAAGACTGCTATTTACTTCTGCAAACGCAGTGTTCCCAAAAAAACCGCCTAATATTAAGACATAAGGTAGTTTTGAGAAGATTGATATTTTATTCATATGCCCACTTCTTAAACTTTGAGTCATTCAGTACTTCATTTTCGATATAACTATGCCTTAAAAAAACACTAAATTTCAATGGAATCGCTATTTTAAGTACAAAAAACATAAATTTATTTAAAATGAAGCGTATTCTATCCACATTATCGCGAATCAAAGCGTGACTTAAGCTATTTTTTAATAAATAAGCGCTTTTTTATCCAAAGCTCAATTATGGTAAAGCTTTTACGCTAAAAATTCTTTGGAGACAAAATCTACACTTATCCAAGAATAGATAAGCGATTTTAAATATAGTCAAACTGCATAATTATTCATGCAAGTGATTTGCTTCAAGTCATTGATTAGACATGAAGCATGTATCTTTTATGAACTTTTTAAAAACTATGGGTTATCAATTCATTTTTTGTGCTTTTGAATCATAAATAGTTGCCCTACAGTGTGGCGACATGGATGTCGCCGTTGGGCGGGGGTATATGAGCAAAAATAAAGCACTGCTTTGTTTGCAGCGCAAGAGCCCTGTTAAACGAAAGATTTTTGTCATCTTTTCATCTCTGAAAAGTGAGGCATCGCCTACGCAAAGGTATTTAAGCTTTGAATGTATGGTACGGCATTGCAAGCTTTTTATAATCAAACAAATTATTTCCTAAGGCAATTGATTTAGTTGAAAATATTAATCAAGAGAAATTATATTCTTGTGTATGAGTTTTTGACAGGTTGACTATAGTAGCAATGCACTTTTGAAAAGCGAGAATGAAGAAAAATTATACGCTGTTGTGGATAACTTTAATTTTATCCTCAAAGCCTATTTTATTGCGGCATAAACAAAAACACCTCCAAAAGAGGAGGTGTTGTGTCTTAAAAAATAAGAAAATTAAAAAAGAAACTACAGCGCATGAATTTCGTGGGAACGAAAAATATTTATTGATCTTAGTCTAAGAAAAAGGTGATGAATAGTTGCTTTTCTGCAACGCTGTATTGCAAAAATGGCACGTAAAATTTAAAAAATGACTCATTAAAAATAAGACATAGAAATCATTCAGTATATTTTTTATGATCTGTTTCGGTTGGTTTTTTAATCATTTTCTTAAATATTATTATGCTTATTGAATACTGAAGAAACTCCTTCAAGGAATTTCTCCAGTAGCTGATTTTATTTGTTGGGAACTTCACAAGACTCATCAGCACAAACAGGGCCATCCTGTTGCTCGATTTCAGCATCATTCGCAGTTTCAAGGGCTTTTTCTAACACTTGTACAAAGACTTCACGTGGTTGAGCACCCGCTAAAGCCACACGTTGATCAAAGACAAAGAATGGTACGCCTGTTACTTTTAATTGTTCATGAGCAACTTGTTCATCGAATTTTACAAAGTCAGCATATTCTTCAGAGTCTAGAACATCATCAACTTCTATTGGATTTAAGCCAATACGAGATGCGACATCTTCAATTGTTTCCCGTTCACCAATCGGTAAACCTTGAGTCATATAGCTATAGAAAAAAGCTTCTTCTGCTTCTGAACCTAAACCCTTACTTTGTGCAAGGTGAATGATCCGATGGGCGTTAAAGGTATTTCCTGAGTTGGCATTTTCCCAGTTAAATTGGATGCCTTCTTCTTTTGCCATTGCTGCAATATTGCGTTGCATATCTTCGACTTCAGGGATACTACGCCCATATTTTTGCGCAAGACGTTCAGAGTTTGAAACTTCTTGACGCGTAGGTGCTTCAGGATCAAGTTCAAAACTGTGCCAATGGACTTCAAGCTCAATACCTGCTTGTTCAGCAGCAGCTTCTAAACGTTTTTTACCGATATAGCAAAAAGGGCAAACCACATCTGACCAAATATCTACGCGCATGGGAAATCTCTACAATCTAATTCTGGATTATGATGGGGTTTGTTTGCATAAATTTAAAGTGAAACTTTTAAGCAGTCTTATTTTAAGGTGATTCAACAAAGGTTATTTATTGTTATTTTGCATAATTAATATACAAAAAAGAGTCGCTTAGGATATTCTAAGTAATCTATAAGGATGTTCGGGGTTTGGTATGCGTCGACTTTTGATTGTTTTCGGTATCATCTTTCTGGCTGTTATTGGATTTTTCTACTATGACCATACTTCAATAAAGAATGAAGACGCCAATCGCCAAGCATTTGATTTGGTGATGACTGAAAAAATGCGGCAACTTTCTGAACAAGCCCAAGACCGTTCTAAACCCGTAAATATTGATATTCATGATAATCGGCTCAAAGGTGATTACAAAACCTTGTCTGAGTTTTTATTGAAATATTGGGCCAAGAATGTTGATACACGGAACACTTATTTAAATCAGCTCGCAGCGGCCAAATGGGATCATTTTTTAGATGTAAATCGTTTGGATGCAGACCGTAAACAGAACTATGTAGAAACAACACAGATGCTGGTGACTGTACGACAAGCAATGCAGCAATATCAGCAAAAAAATAGACAAAATAAAACCGAGGCTTTAAACGAATTAAAAAAAATAGATTTGCGCAAGGACCTCAAGAAACCCTTACAGGATAAGCTCGAACAGAATGTTGAACTTGACCCTGAAAATACCCTAATCCTAAATGAGCTACAAATTTTAGGTAAAGCTGAAACCATGTTTGATTTGTTAAAAAAATATGAGTGGCAGAAGCAGGGTAATCAAATTTTGTTTAAAGACGATGCTCAAGTGAAACAGTTTAACCAGTTGTTTCAGGATGTGCTGAAATTGAATAGCCAAATCAATCAGAAAAAAGAGCAAAATGCGGAAGTATTAGAAGAAGCCTTGTAAATTTTAGAAGTAGATGAATGAAAAATATAAAAATATGTTTGCTTTTTACAATGTTTATACTGCTATTGCTGGGTGGGATTGGCTATGTCTACCAGACGCCATTTCTCGTTCAGCAAGATTGTAAAAGCGTTGCTTTATATCGCTATCATTTTGGTGTTTATCAAATTGATCAAGACACAATGCTGGATGCCGATACTTATAAAAAGGTTTATGGATGGAAGCATTTTTTAGGCTTAGCCCCTATTTTATGTGCTGAACAAATTGAGTATGACCAATGTGTCGTGGAGGAAAAGCAAGCGGGGTTAAATGCTGAGCAGGAAAAACAGCAATGGAGCCTTGTGCGGGACAATTTATATATCAATCCTCAACGAGAATTGGCGTTAAAGTTTCCTTATGCAAATCGTTGTAGCGTGTTTCTATCTGAACATGTTCTGCCCAGCAAAAGCCTGTCGATCATGGGTGAGCGTTTTTATCGACATTTGGGTTTTGGTGGTGAAGATGGGCCTTCTTTGAATGACACTATAGATTTAGCGAGCTTTAAGCAGTTAAACCCTTCTAATTTGTATAAAGATAAACGGCATGTTTATCACTACTTTAGCATGCTGGATGGGGGCATGTTTTCGATTTTAGAGGGTGCAGATGCCAGTAGTTTTGAACTACTCGGAGATTGCTACGCAAAAGACAAGCAGCATATTTATGAAGAACGTTTTGGCGAACTTGAGGGTGCAGATTATGCAAGTTTTAAAACCAAATCTGATATGGGATGCGTTGCACAGGATAAAAATGGCTATTGGTTTTGGAATAATCGAAAAGCTTGGAAAGATATGAATAGTGAAGAAAAAGAGCGGGTCCAGGCGCTTCAATAAGATTGATCTCGATTAACGCTTGGTTTCTTCAGCTTTTCCTTGCATTAAAAAAGATGTTAATAGGCTTTGAGATTTTTTGAGTTTGACTAATTTTTCTGAAATATGTTCTAACTCTATTTTTAATGTTTCTTTGGCAACAGGGCATAAGGTAAATTTTTCCTCACCCAAATCGAAACATGGCAATAATAATTTAATGTCTTTTAAATGCATGCCGGCATCATTGAGAACTTTAATTTTTTGAATATCCTCGATGTTTGCTTGATTATAAGCTCGATAGTGATTCGCTGTTCGTTGCGGGCGAATTAATCCTAGCTCTTCGTAATAACGTAACATACGCGGGCTTACTTGAGTTATCTCAGCAACTTTAGCAAGATTCATAATAGACCTCTTATAAACTAAAACGGACCAGTTGGAAAAAAAATTATTGGTGGCTCTATTTAAGCTGTTGAATGAGCAAAACCTATTTAATCTTTATTTCAGAATTTTAACAGTATTTACCGTTTATCTGAGCTTTAGTGAATCTCGCTATAATTTGTTATAGCCTGTTTAATAGACAATATTAAATGTATTGAATCATTTTATTGAATATATACGATGATTTATTTTTTAGGTGAAATGTATGAACTTTATCAAAGTTTCGATACTTGTAACTGCTCTTTCTGTTTGGTTACCCACTGTACAGGCAGAAGAAGTTGCCTCATTGCCTACGATTAAAGTGATGGCGGATTCTGAACTGCGTCAAGAAGCTGTAGGTGTTGTTCCTTATCAAGAAGATAAAGATGTACGTAAGGCGTTACAGCATCAGATCATTAAAAAAGATAATGAGATCCAAAATTATGTGATTGGCGATAATTTTACTACGCTTGATATACAGCCCAAAGCCTCTGAACCGAATATAAATCAAATTTCTTCACCATTACTTAGAGAGTATGTTTTAGCTGTGGCTGCTGGTTTGCAGTCTTCTGACCCGACATCAGGTTTGTTTACCATGATGGAACCACTTTCGATGGGTATGAATCGCGAGAAAGCTTTAGAAGCAGTTCGTAATGGAACTTTTAAGTTGAATATCGATGCTGACCGTTTAGATTTGATGTTAGGTGATAAATGGCGAAGTGCTCTGCCTAAGTGATTCGTTATTTAAAATTTTCATTATTTCATTAAGCCAATCTATTGATTGGCTTTTTGTTAATTATGAATCTAAATTTGAGTGAAAAGAATAATCGCCTAAATAGTGATTTAATTAGAATATTTGTTAGTATATCAATAACTTTATAATAATTGATGAATAGCTATGAGCACTAATTTAATTGCCCATTTAAAAAAGAAATGTGAAGAAGATGACAATGTAAAAATTTTACTGTCGCAGTGGGAATTTGATCAAAAGCTTGTAGGTAAAGCTTTAGAAAATATTGGTGGTTTTTATCCACATTTTAGCAATCATAATGCTTCACATTCACAGCAAATTTTAGTCAATATTGAACGAATTCTAGGTAACGATATTGAATTATTAAGTGCTACAGATACATGGTTAATTCTTGAAGCAGCATATTGGCATGATGTTGGAATGTTAGTCGATGCAAAAAATGCTAAAGAAGTACATTCCAATCCAGATTTTAATTTCATGATCCAAACGATAGCGAATGAAAAGGGACATGATCTTCAAAAATTCTGTCAAGCTTATGTTGAACAAAATTGGTTATCAGCAATTGGCACTGTTGATCATCCTTTTGATGGAATTGAACAATATCGTCAATTAGTCGCGGAGTGGTTTAGAAGAGGTCATGATAAACGAGTTGGTAAAATTGTTGAGGATCCTTTTAAGGATTTGGGAATAACTTCACCTAGAACTGAACTATTACCAAATCGAATTTATCGTTATTTAGGACAAATTTGTGTTTCTCATGGAATGAATTTTGATACTTTGATGGAAACAATTCCTTATAAACAAACTGGTTTAGGTACGGAAGATTGTCACCCACGTTTTATAGGATGTTTACTTCGTTTAGGTGATTTATTTGATTTAGATGATAATCGTTTTTGCCCTGTGATGGCAAAGCACGTTAGTAATATGCCTTCAGTGAGTAAGCATCATTATGATAAGCATCTATCTTTACGTGAATTTCAGCTTGATAAACGAACTGTAAAACTTGTCGCAGAATGTCCTGATGAAATGTCTTATGTTGAAACTCAAAACTGGTTTGGATGGATACGTGAAGAATTTCAAAATCAAATGTCACAATGGAATTTAATTGTACCAAGTCTGAAATTTGGCTCATTACCTACTATTGAACAATTAGATGTAAAAATGGAGATAAAATACGAAAATGGGGTTAAGAAAGAAAAATTACTTCTAAATAATAAGCCAATGAAATTTAAGTTGGATGAAAAAAATGCTATGGAGCTATTACAAGGAGCAAACTTGTATAGTGATGAGTACAGTATTTATCGTGAACTTATTCAAAACTCTATTGATGCAACAATGTTAAGAATATGGCTTGAAGAAGATCAAGAAATTCTTAAAGAATTACATCCTTACCATGAAGACTTTCTAAAAATTCTCCAAAAATATCCGCTTCGATTAGAAATTAATAAGGTTAAAAATATTGAAGGAACATTGGATAGTATTTGGGAGTTTCAGATTATAGATCAAGGTATTGGAATGAGTATGATTGATCTTGGCTATATGCAGACTATGGCAGGATCGAGCAAAAATATTCATAAAAAGAAAATTATTAATGAAATGCCTCAGTGGATGCGACCTTCGGGTGAGTTTGGCATAGGTTTACATAGCGCATTTCTGCTTACAAAAGATTTATCTGATGAAATGCAAAGTATTAGATTTAATACGTATAGCTATTTTTCACATGAGAGTTTAGATATTGAAATGTTTTCACCCTTAGGTGGAAAGCAAGGTTATTGTTTTATAACAAAAAATATCAGTGATACTAGAAAAGTTGGCACAACGACAAATTTTTATATCAGAAGTAATTTTGATCTAGATAAAGTAGAGAATAATAAAGATTTTAATTTGATAGATATAGATGTTTTTGAAAAAAAATGGGGTGATTATCAAAAAGGAAAAATATATGAGCGAATTTTAAAAAATGCACCAATTTATACTTTTGGATTTATAAAGGAAGTAATACCAGATGTGATTTGGGATAAGGAAAAAAATGTAGCATTTTATATAAAAGCTAAAACTAGTAATAATGAGGGTAGATATGAGTTTTTATTTAAAGGTCAAAAAGTAGAAATAAATGATTATAGAGGCTATAGTCTTCATAGTTATAGTTATTTTGACTATCTGGTTGATATATATGGTAGTAATGCTAAAGAGATTTTAAATATAAGTAGAGATTTTTGGAATGTGGATTTCGAATATAGACATGCAGATTATTTAAAAGAATTATTTGATAAGCATATTTCAAAAATTAAAACATTTGAAACTGATCTTTTGAAATTAACTTATTGTGTTGACTATAATGTTGATTTTGAATTGTCTAAGGAGTGGGAGAGTCAAATAATAAATGGGAATAAAGTACAAGATATTTTAAGTCAAGATGGATTTTATATAATTAAAATAAATTCTAATCCGGAAGATTATGAGAATAAAAGAGATAATCTAATAAAATTGTTTGATGATTATATTATTTTAGAAGGGAGGCAATATTTTGATGAGTTGATGTTATATTCTCTAGATAATTTTTGTGATATACAAAGATATAATATTTATACCTTAAGATTGTCAGAAAATGCATATCGCTATCCTGAGCCTCTTGGTTTAACATTTTATAGTAAATCTATTGAACCTGATAATAAGTATAACGATTTGGTTTGGGAAAAGAAAGATTTACATCATAATCATGAAGAGGATAATGTATTCCAAAGTCTATGGGTGAGTCTGAGAAGGCAAAATACTTATGAAGTGGAATCTAATGCTATATTTACAGAGTATTTGAATAATAGTAATGATAAGATAGGTTTACTAAAAAAATTCGAAAAACTTCTCTTTAAGCATCAAGAGTATTTGGGTGAGTTAGGTATTTTATCACCTTACCAAAATATTAATAATAATATTGAACTTTTGGACTTGGATAAATTAAGCGCCTATGTCGCGAATAGAAAAAATGATTTAGTTAGTGTAAAAGAATATAAGGACTTGTATCAGAGATTAATTGTAGAGATTGATAAATATAAAGAATCCCCGCATTAAGCGGGGATTTTATATCTTGGTATTTAATTAAGAATTAAACACGTTCGATAATTGTCGCGATACCTTGACCAAGACCGATACACATGGTTGCAAGACCGATTTGCGTATCTTGTTGTTCCATCACGTTCAACAATGTAGTGGTGATACGTGCGCCAGAACAACCCAATGGGTGACCCAATGCAATCGCACCGCCGTTTAAGTTGATCTTGTCTTGCTTGTCATAGATGTTCAAGCCTTTCATTACAGAAAGACCTTGAGCAGCAAATGCTTCGTTTAACTCGATGGTTTGGATGTCTTCCATCGTTAAGCCAGCACGTTTAAGCGCTTTCTGTGTTGCAGGAACAGGACCATAACCCATGATCGCAGCATCACAGCCTGCAATCGCCATAGAGCGAATCACAGCACGTGGCTTAAGACCTAAAGCTTGAGCACGTTCAGCCGACATCAACAACATTGCTGATGCACCATCAGACAATGCAGAAGAAGTCGCAGCAGTCACAGTACCACCTTTAGGGTCAAATACTGGACGTAACGCTTTGAATGCTTCAAGGTTTGCATCTGGACGAATTACTTCGTCGATGTCGCAAAGGATTTTGAAGCCATTGGCATCATGACCTTCAACACCCACGATTTCGTTTTTGAAACGGCCTTCCTGAGTTGCAGCCCAAGCGCGACGATGAGATTCAACACCAAACGCATCTTGTTCGTCACGGCTAATGCCGTTCATACGACCTAACATTTCAGCAGTTAAGCCCATCATGTTAGATGCTTTCGCATAATGCTTAGATGCTTCTGGGTTAAGATCGATGCCATGCATCATACCAACGTGACCCATATGCTCTACACCACCGATGATGAATACATCACCTTGGTTGGTTGCAATTTGCGCCGCAGCAGTATGGATTGACTGCATAGAAGAACCACAGAGGCGGTTTACAGTTTGACCACCAACAGTCTTCGGCAAGTCAGCCAATAACACGATGTTACGGCCAATGTTCATACCTTGTTCTAGGGTTTGGTTCACACAACCCCAGATCAAATCTTCAACTTCATTTACATCAAACTGGTTACGAGCAACTAAAGCACGAACCAATTCAGCAGATAAGCTGTCAGCACGTACATTGCGGAACATACCGTTTTTGGTTTTACCCATTGCAGAACGTACGCCATCAACGATGACAACGTCACGTGGATTTAAAGTAGCCATTCACGTTGCTCCTTAACCGTAGAATTTTTTGTTGTTTGCAGCCATGTCACGCAACATTTGTGGCGCTTCATAAGCCTTACCTAAGTGTGCATATTTGTCGCAAAGCGCAACATATTCAGCAACACCTGTTTGGTCGATGTAACGCGCTGGACCACCACGGAATGGAGGGAAACCTACACCCATGATCATTGCCATATCTGCTTCAGAAGCAGTAGAAACAATGTTGTCCTCTAAGCAACGAACAGTCTCGTTACAGAACGCGAGCATCATACGGTCAATAATTTCTTGAGCATCAAACTCGTGCTTTTCAGTTGTTGCCATCGTTGCAACAAGCTCATACGCAGTTGGATCAATAGATTTCGCTTTCTTACCTTTACGATCAAGCTCGTATTTGTAGAAACCGATGTCATTTTTTTGACCAAGACGTTTGTTTTCGTACATGATTTCGATCGCGCCTTTATAGTCAGGCTTCATGCGGTCTGGGAAACCTTCAGCCATAACTTCAGCACCATGCACACCAGTGTCGATACCCACAACGTCGATCAAATAAGCAGGTCCCATAGGCCAGCCGAATTTTTCCATGACTTTGTCAACTTGTTGGAAGTCTGCGCCATCTTTAAGCAGAAGGTCAAACGCACCAAAGTAAGGGAACAATACACGGTTTACAAGGAAGCCAGGACAATCGTTTACAACGATTGGTGTTTTACCCATTTTTTGAGCAAGAACAACAGTTGTCGCAATTGCTTCTTCAGATGTTTTCTCACCACGGATCACTTCAACCAAAGGCATCATGTGAACTGGGTTAAAGAAGTGCATGCCTACGAAGTTTTCAGGACGAGTCAATGCATTTGCAAGACGCGTGATTGAAATCGTAGAAGTATTTGAAGCAATGATCGTATTTTCACGAACTTTTGCTTCTGTATCACGTAACACAGCTTCCTTGATTTTAGGATTCTCTGTGACTGCTTCAATCACGATGTCGACTTCTTTAAACTCGTCATAGCTTAAAGTAGGACGGATACGTGCAAGTGTTTCACCCATTTTTGCAGGTGTCATCTTTTTACGTTCAACTTGTTTAGTCAATAAGCCATTTGCTTCAGACATACCTAAAGCAAGCTGTGGGTTACCGATGTCTTTCATGATGATTGGTGTGCCTTTGCTTGCCGCTTGGTAAGCAATACCGCCACCCATAATACCCGCGCCTAAAACAGCTGCTTGGTTAACCGGGTGAGCACCTTTCTCATGTTTTTTAGATGCTTTTTTTACAACTTGGTCATTGATGAATAAACCGATCAATGCGCCAGCTTGTGGTGTAATAGCAGCTTTAGCAAACGCTTCGGCTTCAATTTTTAACGCTTCATCACGTTTTTGGCTTACACCAGCTTGAAGTGAATCAAGAAGAAGTTTTGGTGCTGGGTATTGAGCAGGGTTTGCTTTCGCAAGGACTACACCTTTAGATGAGTTAAACGCCATCATTTGTTCAAGCATGTCTAATTTAACAGGCTCTAATTTTTCTTGACGTTTTGCTTTCCAGTCTAAACGACCAGAGATTGCTTGTTTAACAAGATCAATCGCAGCTTCTTGGAGTTTGTCAGCCGCAACCACTGCATCTACAGCACCGTCTTTCAGTGCAGCATCTGGACGTTTGTTTGCTGAAGTCGCGATCCACTCAACCGCATTGTCAATACCAATCAAACGGCTTAGACGAACAGTACCACCGAAACCAGGAATGATCCCCAGTTTAACTTCTGGTAAGCCAACTGTTGCAGCATTTGACATTACGCGGTAGTCACATACCAAACACATTTCAAAACCGCCGCCCAATGCAATACCATTGATCGCAGCAACTTTAGGAATCTCTAGATCTTCAAAAGCGTTAAAAATCTCGTGAACAGGCATTGCCCATTCTACAATTGCACTTTCACCTTGCTTAAAATTTTCACCAAACTCAGTGATGTCTGCACCAACGATAAATGTTGATTTACCAGAGGTTACGATTAGACCTTTCACTTCACTGTTATTTTTTACAGCTTCAATAGCAGCTTTAAAGTCTTCAATCGTTGCACGGTTGAATTTGTTAACCGACTCACCTTGTAAGTCAAAGCGGAATTCTGCAATTCCGTCCGAAAGCAATTGGACGGTAATGGCATTGCCAGCGTGGATCATGCCCTGATCTCCTTTTTTGGAGGACTTCTTAAGTTGATGTTTTGAAGTGTGTATGCAATTCCCGCACACATTTCAACTTCACTAATCTTACGATAACTATATCTAAAAATAACCTAACAAGTTGTATCAAGCCGTGACGCAAGGGTCATCAATTTTTTTGTTGCAGAAACTTATCCATTTATGTGTTGAATAGGTAGTTATTTCAAATGATGTAATGAAGCATATGTTTAAATTAATTTTTTTAATCATAAGATAAGACTTTTATATCGAAAAAGAACATTGTAATAGACTGGTTTTACCAATGAATTTTTAGTCATTTTGGTCAATTGAGTGTTTTATTAAACAATTTTAAGCTGTGTAAGGTAGTTTATAAAGTTTAGGCTTTAATGCGATTGGCTTTTTGATTTATAGATTTGTTATAATTTGTAGAAACATTCTCCCTTTTTGAGATTTAAAATTCTATCAGCACATGTTGCTTGATTAACCTGATTAATGAAAAGAGTGCTGTATGATTAAATGGATCATATTGGCGATTTTTGTGATTTCTGCTTTGTATATCCAAAATCGCGGTAAAGTGCGACATTCGTTTTATCGTCAATTTTTTGACCATTCAACGATACTCGCACCAATTAACTTTCTCATGTATATGTTTTCAAAAGTGCCGAATCAACCGTATATCGACACGCAACATTTTAAAGATTTAAAAGTGTTAGATGAAAACTGGGAAATGATTCGTGAAGAGGCGCAAGCGTTATATGCCAAAGGTGGAATTAAGGCTTCAAGTACATATGATGATTTAGGCTTTAATTCATTTTTTAAAACAGGTTGGAAGCGTTTTTACCTAAAATGGTATGATTCAGCGCATCCATCAGCAACAGAACTCTGTCCAAAAACAACTGAATTGCTGAAAAATTTGCCAACTATCAAGGCGGCAATGTTTACGGAGCTTGCACCTGATAGTCGATTAGTACGCCATCGTGATCCTTATGCCGGTTCATTACGTTATCATTTGGGGCTCATTACGCCAAATGATGATCGTTGCTTTATTGATGTAGATGGTCAGCGTTATTCATGGCGTGATGGTGAAAGTGTGGTTTTTGATGAAACTTATATTCATTATGCAGAAAATACTACAGACCAAAATCGTATTATCTTTTTTGCTGATGTAGAGCGCCCATTAAAAACAAGATTTATGCAGCGCTTTAATCACTGGTTCGGTAAAAAAGTGATGACTGCTGCCAGCTCTCCAAATGAAGCAGGGGATCAAACAGGAGGGTTAAACAAAGTTTTTGGTTATGTGTATCAAATTCGTATTAAAGCCAAAGCCTTGAAAAAATCCAATCGTCAGTTGTATTACTTTTTAAAGTGGTTCTTGATGTTAGGGATTTTCTTCCTGATTTTTATTCGACCATATATGTCACAGATCATTGCATTTTTTGAAAAAATGATTTGATTTGAAGCGCCCGTCAGGGCGTTTTTTAATAACAAATTTTGACTTGAGTTTAACGCTCGATTTTTTTAATTTACTTTCATAATTTATAAAAGTGCTGGAAAACACAAAATGTTTAAAAATTTAGCCTCAGAAATGATGGGTATGAGTGATATTGGAACAATTATTGAACCGCATGATTTCAATAAAACAGATATTGATGATTATATTTTTCATGAAGATAACGAGAAAATTTTCTTTGTAATCAAAAGTAAAACAGATGAATATTGCTTTACTAATGTCGCCTTTATGCATCTCGATGGTAAAAGTGCAATCAGTAAAAAGCGCATGTTGTACCGCTATTTGTACAAACATAATCCTGTGAAAAATGTTCTTTTAGAAACAGCAGGTACCGTGGATTTAGATGCTGAAATTAAGTTCCAGTTAGGTGATCAGCACTTCTCTATTGATATTGATAAAAAGCAAATAGAGAAAATTCGTGATCTATATAAAGCATTATTCACCATTGGTGAGACCTGCAAAGAAATCAATCGTAAACGTAATGTACTATTACAAAGTACTGACAATGTTCAGAAAATGTTTAACTTGCGAGAGCTCAGTGAGCAGGCAATTTTAAATTTACCTGAAATCATTAACCAGACTGCACAACAAGTTGAAGACTATGCGAATCAGCGTATTCGACAAATCGAAAATTATGATTTTTCTGAAATTTTTGATCGTTATTTGAAAAATTGATTTTTTATAAATTTAGTCAAGAATTAAAACGCTCGTAAGGGCGTTTTCTATTATGTAAATCAATGATTTTATAGTCATTTTTTAGTCAGAATTCAGGTAAAATAGTATTTTGTATGGGGGAACTTTGAAGCACATTATGCAAAAATTTCATACTAAAATTGATTGGTGGATTTTAGGCTTTATAATCGCGATGACAGGCCTACTCATTCAGTTACTCTTTACCATGTATGCTAAGGGCACAATGGTTGAATATCCTGAGCATTCGGTCGTTTATATTTTAACCATTGCGGTGATTTGGTGGCCAGTTTTAAATACACGTTATATCATTCAAGATGAAATACTGACGATTCATAGTCTATTCTTAAAATGGCGTATTCCATTGGCAAATATTCAGAAAATAAGTAAAACTAATAATTCGATTTCATCACCTGCATTATCTTTAGATCGTTTGAAAATTGAATATATCAAGGATGGGAAAATTAAACAGGTCCTTGTTTCTCCAAGAGATCAGCAGGCTTTCAGTAAGGTTGTAAATAATCCTTTTTTTGATTCTTGCACATAAATATACCAAACAAAACATTTCCGATATGAAGGTTTAATAGCGGAAAAATACAATATGAATGGCAGAAAGCTTTTGGTTAATAGTACTTCTACAGAAGGAGCTGCATAATATTATCTGACTAGAGAGGGAGTTCTTATATTTATGCTCCTTGGTCATTGGATGAAATATTTTTTAGTGGATGAGTAACATTTGATACTGAAGAACTCAAATATTTATAGAGTGGTTATATTTCTCGAAATTTTGGTTTTATTTCATTTCTATAAGAAAGTTGATGTTTTATGTGAATCGATCACAAAAGATATTCATAATCTAATCTGTCAGATCAACAGTAATACGATTGTTTAGATTTTAGTTGCAATATTAAGGATAAGTTGGTTATCTATCAGTCATTTGAAAAATAAAAATCAAGATCTTATTCAATAGAAAGAAAAAGTAATTCACTCAAGTAGACTTGAAAAATGCATGATCTAACTACATCATCCATTTATAGTCCAAATTTAAAAGCCTACTGTGAACGAAAACGCACGTGAAAATATCGAAAAGATTCTAGCCAATATGACGACGCTACCTGGTGTGTATAAAATGCTGGGAAAAGATGGTGAATTATTATATGTCGGAAAAGCCAAAAATCTAAAAAATCGCGTACTGAGTTATTTTGTAAAAACCATTGAACACCCGAAAACACAGGCTTTGGTTGCACGTATTTATAATATTGAAACTCTCGTAGTCCGTTCTGAAACTGAAGCCTTATTACTCGAACAGAATCTGATAAAACTGCATCGCCCACCGTATAACATTATGTTGCGCGATGATAAATCTTATGTCTATATTTTTGTCTCCGCAGATAAACCTTATCCGCGGATTGCTTCAGGACGAGGCAAAGGCAAACATCAAGTAGGTAAGTTTTTTGGACCCTATCCAAGTGCTTATAATGCAAGAGACACACTTTTAGTACTACAAAAACTATTTAATGTCCGGCAATGTGAAAACAGCTATTTCTCACAGCGTAAACGTCCATGTTTACAATATCAGATTAAACGTTGTACTGCGCCTTGTGTGGGTTTGATTTCACCTGAAGCCTATAATGAGGATGTACAAAATTCGATTCGTTTTTTAAATGGTGATACCAAAGAGCTGAACCAAGAATTGATCCAAAAAATGGAACAGGCAGCAGAAAATCTAGAATTTGAAAAAGCAGTTTTTTTTCGGGATCGTATGGCCTTACTCCGTGATGTACAAGCACAACAAGCCATTTATAAAGTCAAAGGTGAAGCTGATATTCTTGCGATTGCCTATCAAGCGGGTGTGACATGTGTACAGATTATGCATGTACGTAATGGGAAAATGCTGGGCGGGAAAAGTTATTTTCCAGATATGTTGGATGATGATTTGAGTCAAATGCTGTCTGATTTTATCGCCAATTTCTATTTCCAAGTTGCAGACGAGGTTCCAGCCGAACTCATTGTTAATGTAAATGTTACAGATCGAAAAGAATTGGAAGAAGCTTTACATCAGCAATTTGAAAAGAAAATTCAGATTAAACATAATGTTCGAGAAACTCGTGCTGAATGGCTGGAATTGGCTGAGATGAATGTTCAGCATGCGATTAAAGGAAAACTAGCCAATCATTTAGAATTAAATGAACGCTTTCATCAACTAGAACAAGTCTGTGGTCGTCCTATAGATCGTATTGAATGCTTTGATATTTCTCATACGATGGGCGAAGCGACCATTGCATCATGTGTAGTTTTTGATGCAGGCGGAGCACGTAAGCGAGATTATCGTCAATTTGCAATTGAAGATATTACAGGTGGTGATGATTATGCCGCGATGCGGCAAGCGTTAACACGCCGTTATAAAAAAGCCATGTTACCCGATTTGTTACTGATTGACGGGGGCAAAGGGCAACTTCATATGGCGATGGATGTTATGCAAGAGCTTGGCTTAGATGCATTTATGGTGGGTGTATCCAAAGGTGAAGGACGTAAACCCGGTTTAGAAACACTACATTTTACCGACGGCACTAAGATTCAGCTTCCCGAAGACCATAAAGCACTGCATTTGATTCAGCAAGTCCGTGATGAAGCGCATCGTTTTGCAATCACCAAGCATCGTGCTAAGCGAGATAAACGTCGTGGAGGATCGGTACTTGAGGCTATTCCGGGCTTAGGTCCAAAACGTCGTCGTGATTTACTGACTCATTTTGGTGGGATTCAGGGGGTACTTAAAGCTTCTGAACATGATTTAAAAAATGTTCCAGGTTTGGGTGATGTTATGGCACGAATGATTTATAAAGTGTTGCATGAATAACGTCGTTATTGTTCTCGATGATGAGTAGCATTTGCCAAAACAACCATTGACGCATGAGTCACTGATCATTTTCATCTCGCGTCAAATATGAAACAGTACAGCAAAGATCGAAAAATTGGACGGATCATGTCATTAGAATCACTATTTCAGCAGATTGAACAAGAAGAGTGGATTGATATTCCTCAAGGGTGGTTGCAGGGGCGCACGATCTTTGGCGGTCTTGTAGCGGGTATGTTGGTTTATAAAGCAATTGCAACCATTCACGATCCAGTTAAAAAGTTGTTGAGTTGTAGTGTCACTTTTGCTGGGCCTGTTGAAGAAACACCAGTGAAATTAACTGCTGAAATCTTGAGACAGGGTAAATCAGTCACTACAATTGAAGTCAGACTGTGGCAGAATGAGGCTGTGCAAAGTATTTTAATTGCAAGTTTTGGTAGCCAACGCGATTCTAAAATTCAAGTATCTTTAGAGCCTCAAGCCCCTGATTTTCCGCCACTTGACCAGATTAATATTGTCCCTAAATATTTACCCTTTCCTGAGTGTGTAAAGAACTTCCAGCTGGCATGGACTGAAGGGAATTATCCAATGTCAGGCAGTAAGCAGCCTGATTTTTCAGGTTGGTGTCGTTTTGACCCTGAGCTACATGCCAATCGAGCAATGAATGTTTCAGATATCATGACCTTAATGGATGTTTGGCCACCTGGTGTATTGCCGATGTTTAAATTGCCAGCACCTGCAAGTACACTAACTTGGCATGTGACGTTTATCCATCCTTTACAAAATCAGTTGAATGATTGGTTTAAGTATAAAGTGTTTACAGACTTTGCTGAGCATGGATATGCAACTGAACATGCCTATCTTTGGGATGAACAAAATCGACTCATTGCGATTGCAAGACAGACGGTTACGGTATTTACCTAGTCGACAGTTTAATGTGAATCGTTTAAAGTACTAAGGAAATAGAGCTTTACTCTAAATTATTATTTACCTTCATTCGGGTAAGTAGGGGACTCACTGGCGGTGTCTATGACTACAGGTCGTATCCTGAATATTCCAAATATCTTGACGCTTGCTCGAATCGCGTTAATTCCTGTTTTTTTAATTATTGCCTATTGGCCACCTGCAATTGGAGTGGCTGGACATACAGGTGGTATGACGCGTCATATTATCTTGACTGCAATTTTTGTTGTTGCTGCAGTCACAGATTGGTTTGATGGTTATCTAGCAAGAACTTTAAATCAGACCTCAGCTTTTGGGCGGTTTTTAGATCCAGTTGCAGATAAATTAATGGTGGCAGCAGCACTGATTGTGTTAGTGCAGTGGCAACCATCAATCACTATGGCATTTGCTGCAATTGTGATTATTTCACGTGAAATTACAGTTTCAGCACTACGTGAATGGATGGCTGAATTAGGTGCGCGTACCAATGTAGCAGTCTCCACGGTAGGTAAATATAAAACAGCCTTTCAGATGATTGCGATCACGGTGTTTTTATTAAATTGGCAACCGCTTGAAATATTGGCTTATGCTTTGTTATATACCGCTGTCATTTTGACACTCTGGTCGATGTTTATTTATTTAAAAGCAGCGTGGCCATATTTAAAACAGCCTTAATCTGCGCAATATAATGCAGTATATAGATCAAAGCCTTTCTCTCGTGAAAGGCTTTTTTTGCGCTTGAAAGTTAGTACAATAGAAAGATTGATGAAAACCAATACAAATCGTTAAACATCACCTTGTGCTATATTGAAAATTAATCAAATTACAAGAAACACTGTAACTGGAATATTGAGAAACACGTCATTGCAGGTGCAGGTAAAATTAAGGAATATACATGGCAGCATTGCTTTATTTATCGAATCAAAATTTGTATTTATTGGATGGAAATAAAAGTATTACGGTTCAATGCCAATCCATTGACTTATATAAAAAGAATTTAGTTGAGATTCAACAACGTAAAGATTGGAAAACCAAAGGTACGGGTGCACAGTTCATGCGAACATCTTCACAAGATGATGAGGTGGATTTAACCCATATTTTCCCAACAGATGTAGCTCTGACCGCTGATCATAAAATGATTTATACTGCTTGTTTGCAAGAAGGCACTTCGATCAACATCAAATCATTGACAGATTTACAAGAAACCGAAGGCTTAGTGTTAAGAAAGAATGATTTTGTGGTGCAGGACATGGCTTATGATGAGTCCAAAAAGCGTTTAGCACTATCTGTTAACACACAGGGCTATGAACGACATATTTGTATTCTACCTTTAGACGCCAATCGAACACAGTATTTGACCGAAGGAGATTGTCAGGATTCAAATCCATGTTTTGATCCACGAGATACCATGCAGTTATATTATGATTCGTGTGGTTTAGCCTATGGTGAATACCGTATTGCCTATAGTCCCAAAGAAATTTTTCATTTGGATATGGCAACAGGCGAGTTGCAAACAATCGCTTCAGATCCAAAGTTTGATTTCTTTAAACCAAAAATGGATGGGCTGGGTAATTTGTATTTTATTAAACGCCCCTATTCCCGTGATGGTTCTCCTCAATCTCCCTTAACGACATTTAAAGATATTATTGTTGCACCTTTTAAAATTATTCGTGCGATTGTAGGGTGGTTAGATTTCTTTACTCAACGCTATACAGGTGAATCATTAAAAACAACGTCTGGAAATAATCCAGCCAAATCGCAACAAAAGTCAGAAGAAGAACTATTTGTTGAAGGTAATTTGATTAAGGCTCAGCAAAATTTAGAACGTAATCAGAAGGCGGGCGAAAAATATCCTGGGATGATTCCAAATTCGTGGGAGTTGATCAAAATGACAGCTTCTGGTGAAATGATTGTATTAAAAAAAGGTGTGATGAGTTTTGCTTTAAAAGACAATTCTATTTTTTATTCCAATGGAAAATATTTGGTTGAAATTGATCAAAACAACAATGAGAACTTGAGGGTTGAAGCAAAGCTAATTTCAAAAATTATCTGTTGAGGTCTTGTTTTTCTACACTACATTTAGATAAATCAAAGCCGAAATGAGACTTTGGTTTATCTTAGAAATTGCTTTGAGAAAGAGACAAAGTATCAGGCTTAATTAGTTTTTGATAATGGTCAAAGAGGTATGTTCAAAGCGTGATTTTAGTTTGTGTGTATCTGTCAGTGAGAACATCCCTTTTTCAGACTCCCGAGAAAGAAATACTGAAAGTGATTGAAAATCTACACGGCTAATCAGTAAGTCTTGTATAGAAACAGTCCATTTTTCACCTGAATGTAGTCGCGCAATTTGGTTCGAAATATGGTTAAGCAGATCCATTTTATTCATCCTGATCCAAGTGATTGGAAAATTTTATCTTGAAAATAAAAATTCACTGAATTGATCACTTAAAATATTTTTAACCTGTACACATAAGCATTAAAGCCATCCGAGATGACTATCATGTGACATTAATATTGCATTTTCGTGACAAGTAAACTTGGATATCCGATTATAATAAATAAACTTTATTTTTTGTCTGCCGAGAAATTCGAATTTGCCAAAATATATTCAATCTCTTCTTTTGCCGCAGTTTGCAGTTTGCTACGTAAAGCATTTAAGCTCTCTTCGATTAGCGTTTCTGCTTCTAACTCAAGACGTAGACGAACACTTTCCAACTCTGAAGTCATTTGTGCATCTGTGATGCGGAATTGCCCATTGGCATAATCTATTGCTGGATAATCAGGATTTTTAGTGTATTTTTCACTATATTCTGAAATTTCAATATCAATTTGTTGACGTAAATTTTGTAAGGTCAATTTTTGATGTTCAAACTGCTGAATTTCATCTTGTTGTAGTTCTAAATTATATGCGTGCTGTAATGCTCTTTTTTCAGCTAAAGATTTTTCAAGTGCCAATTGTCTACGGATACGTGCTTCTTCAATCAGCTGGGCTTTTAGCTCAGCATAGGCTTGTTCAACTTGGAGTTGCGCCACTTGCATTTGGCGTTGGTCATTACTTAGCCAGTCCTGTACATTTGTTGTAGGGCTGAGAAGGTCACAGATGCGGTTAAGGTCATCTACAAAAGTTTGGCGTACGGCTACAGGCGTATCTAACCAGCGCTTTTTAAAATCTTGACCGACATTTAATGTCACCACGCATCTCCTTGATATAAAATGAGAATGAAGAATTAAAGTTTAAATGTTTGAGGCGAAACACCCATTCGTCGATAGGCTTTATATTTCTCTCGACCAATTTGTTTTGCTGATTCAGCATTTTCAATAATTTCTATAATGTGACTAAATTGTGTCACTTGTTCAAGTGCTTGATTGTTAAAATTAAACACAATCCAGTCTAAAGACTCAGGTAATCTTGAAGAAATACAGATCGGTGCATCAATTTGATCAATTCCATGCGCAATAAAACTGGTCGGATCAAAACTCCATAAACGTTCATCCAGTTGTTGCTGCATTTCTACATCAGGGCAATGCAACCAAACTTTGGCTGCATTTCGTAAAATTTTACGACATAAACGACAGGCACTTTCTACCTGTCGCTCAGGGCTTTTTTCAAATAAATAAAAGCTAATTTTAGCCATTCTTTTGTACACGGTTGGCTATTAACTGCATCAACAATGGTACTGGACGGCCGGTTGCACCTTTATTTGCACCAGAATTCCATGCTGTACCAGCGATGTCTAAGTGCGCCCAACGATAGTCACGGGTAAAGCGTTGTAAGAAACAGGCTGCTGTAACTGCGCCAGCTTTTGGACCACCAATATTGGCAATATCGGCAAATGGCGAATCAAGTTGTTCTTGATAATCGTCATATACGGGCATACGCCATACACGGTCAAATGCAGTGTGTCCTGCTGCTGTAATTTCTTCTGCAAGTTCATCATCTGGTGTAAATAAACCAGAAACGACTGAACCTAAAGCCACCACACAAGCACCAGTCAGTGTTGCAATATCAATCACTAATGCAGGGTTAAAGCGCTTAATATAGGTTAAGGTATCACAAAGGACTAAACGCCCTTCGGCATCAGTATTCAGGATTTCAACCGTTTGCCCACTCATGGTGGTTACAATATCACCAGGGCGAGTTGCATGACCAGAAGGCATGTTTTCAGCAGCGGCAATTGCACCGACAACATGAATCGGGAGTTTCGCTTCACAAAGTGCACGAATCGTACCCAGTACAGATGCTGAACCACACATATCAAATTTCATTTCATCCATGCCTAAGCCTGGTTTTAATGAAATACCACCTGTATCAAAAGTCACACCTTTACCCACGAGCACGATCGGTGCTTGATCAGGATTGGCTTTATATTCAAGCGTAATCACACGTCCTGGACGATCAGAACCTTTGCTTACCGCAAGAAAAGCATGCATGCCTAGATCAGCAAGCTGTTGTTCTTCAAGTACAGTCACTTGTAAAAGCTCAGGGAATTCAGCTGCTAAAGCATGTGCTTGTTCTGCTAAATATTCAGGGAAGCAAATATTAGGGGGGCAGTTGCCTAAGTCACGAGCAAAGTTTTGTCCTTTTTGAACAGCTTGAATAAGTGTGATCTGTTCTGCAGTCAGGCTTGATTGCGTTGCAATAAATTCAATATTTTCTAAAGTAAATTCATTCTTCTTCGATTTGAATTCATCATAAGCATACGCAGCTTGCGTCAAATTTAATGCAAATAGATAATGTAACTCAGACGGCAAAGCCGAAATATCAATGCTGATTTTTTGGAATTTTTTTTGTGAAGCTTTGATAATGGTTTGTGCGATTTTTGCTAATTTCGCGGCTTTAATTTCGGAGGCTTTATCTATGCCGACTAAAGTACATTGCGTAACTTGAGTTAGCTTTCCGATAAGTGGTAGAGTTTCATTTAAACTTGCTTTGAATTGAGTGTCTTCAATTATGCTGTTCAAGTCATTGATTTTATATATTTCTTGAGCTTGTTTAGCGTTTTCAGAATCCACCAGAATAAATAACGACTGGCTAGATGTAGACGCTGAAAATGACGTATTGATCGTAAGTTTCATGTGTTGTCTTTGTGCCTTTTGTACATTTCAAATCATTAAACCATTGAACCACTTCAAATGGTAGAATTTCAATCTAGTTTTATAATTTTAACTTCGGGTAAACTAGCGCTACATCACGATATTACCCTTATTTGGAAGATTAATTTGATTATTCGACGTTACCTTGTCAAACAAGTCGTTTCGACCTCTCTTGTGGTTGTCACATTATTGACAGTCATTATGATGGGTGGGCAATTGATTAAACGATTTGGTCAAGCTGCTATGGGGCGTGTAGATCCGAGTATTCTGTTGAGTATTATCGGTTTTCGTTTACCTGAGTTTTTGACTTTAATTCTTCCTTTGGGTTTCTTTATTGGATTGATGCTGGTTTTTGGCCGATTATATGTCGATCATGAAATGGCTGTACTGAACGGTAGTGGTATTAGCCGTATTCAAGTCGCTCGATTATTGATTCCACTGACTGTTATTTATTTGTGTGTACAAACTGTTTTAATGATCTGGATGTCTCCGTGGGGAATCCGTCAATATGAGCAACTGATTTCTACCCAAGCAGTCCGAACGGGCTTTGATTTGGTTCGGCCACGTGAGTTTATTTCCTCAGGGGCTTATACAATTTATGCCGGCTCTTTATCCGAAGATCGCAAAAATCTTAAAGATATTTTCTTTTATCAACGTGCTGAAAAAGAAGGTAAACCTGATGTTATGATTTTGGCGAAGGAAGCAACACGGATTGAAATTGCCAATGAAACAGCAAGTGTTGTCGATTTAGTTCAAGGCCGCCGTTATGAAATTTACCCTGGAACACCAAAATATAGTCAAACTGAATTCCAAACTTATCGTTTGCGTTTAGAAAATAATAAAGAAGCTAAGTTTGAAAGTGATGAAGTAGAAGGGCTAACTTTTGGTAAATTGCTTGAAAATAAAAATGACCCTGTTGTGGCAAGTGAATTGGGATGGCGCTTATTTGTTCCATTTTCTATCATTGTCGCCTTAATGTTAGCAACAGCACTATGTGAAGTAAGCCCAAGACAAGGTCGTTATCTCAAACTTTTCCCAGCATTATTAATTTTTGCCAGTTTAATTGTGGCGCTCATGGCAATACGAACCCGTATTAGTAAAGATGAGGTGGGTGTTTGGGCATATCCTGCAGTGTTATTATTCTATGCTGCCGCTGCCGCTCTATTTTCAAGAAAGCAGAAATTAGCACCTAAAATTAAAAAGCAAATACAGCGAGTAAAATCATAATGTTAGCACGTAGAATTGTCGCAAAACATGTGACTAAAACCACATTGCTTGCCATGTTGGGTGCTACGGCAGTACTGGCTAGCTTACAGATTTTATTCACCTATTTGGGTGAGTTAGGTGATCTAAAACAAGGCTATACGGCTTGGAATGCATTGCAATATGTTTTATGGGGTGCACCTCGTTATTTGTATGAGATTCTTCCTATTGCAGCATTGATCGGTGCTGTACTGGGTTTAGGTTCAATGGCTTCGAACAGTGAATTAATTGTGATGCGAGCAGCAGGCATTAGCTTATGGCGTATTGTCGGTTGGGTCATGCGTTCTGCTATGCTTTTGGTGATCCTTTCGTTTTTATTAACTCAATTCGTTATTCCCTATACCAATGAACAGGCGAAAAGTATTAAAAGCCATCGTAGTGTAGCAACGCTAGGAGAGGTGAAAGGCTATTGGACACGTGAAGGACAACGCTTTATTTATATTGATTATGCCAATTCAAAAGGGACATTAAAACAAGTTCAAGTTGTCGATTTTGACGATAATTATCGAATGAAATCTTTGTTAAATTCAGAAGAAGGGCAGTTCTTAAAAGAAGGACAATGGAATTTAAAACAAAGTGCTCAAGTCAATTTATTGGCCAATGGTCAAGCTCAAGTTGTAAATAAAAATCAAGAGGATTTAGCACTCGCATTGCAACCTAAATATGTGCATATGGTGACCATTAATCCAGAAGACTTAGCACCTACGCAGTTATTGAGTTTTATGCAATATATGCATGAATACAGTCAAGTACCAAAGACTTATCTTTTGGCTTTTTGGAAAAATGTCGGTTCACCATTTGCTTTGCTTGCATTGGTTTTGATTGCATGTTCATTTATTTTTGGGCCATTACGTCAACAATCGATGGGCTTTCGCTTAGTGATCGCATTATTTGTTGGTCTAGGTTTTTATTACATACAAGACTTCTTGGGTTATGCAAGTTTGGTCTATGCACCTTCTCCTGCTTGGTTTGTATTCTTACCAATTATATTGATGTTTGGCATCGGAAGTTATTTGTTGTATAGAGCAAGATAACTTAATGGATCTGTTTTTTTGAACAATGATCTTTCAGATAGATAAGAAGTTTAGACCATGGCAACTTGTTTTTGCCATAATCTGAGGATAGAGTCTGCCGTAAAAAAACGGTAAGATGTAACGATTAATTTGTAAACAGTAAAGAGTGTAAATCATGACGGATGCAACTGCTGGCAAAATCCCTCACGTTCTAGTGATTATGGATGGTGTGGGTCATCGTGAAGCGGTCGAAGATAATGCGTTTTTAGCAGCAAAAACGCCGAATCTAACCATGATGCAAGACAAGCATCCGCATAGTTTAATTTCTGGTTCAGGTGAAGATGTCGGTTTGCCAGATGGACAAATGGGTAATTCTGAAGTTGGTCATATGAACTTGGGTGCAGGTCGTGTGCTGTATCAAGATTTTACTCGTATTACCAAAGATATTCGGACCGGCGATTTTTTCGAGCATGAAATTCTGATTGATGCTGTAGAAAAAGCCAAATCGGCAAATGGTGCATTGCACATTATGGGATTATTGTCAGAGGGCGGTGTCCATTCTCACCAAGATCATATTATTGCAATGTGTGAGCTTGCTTTGAAGCGTGGGGCAAAAGTCTATTTACATGCGTTCTTAGATGGTCGTGATACACCACCACGGAGTGCAAAACCTTCTTTAGAAAAACTCGATGCGGTATTTGCACAGTATCCAAATCAGGGGCGTATTGCCACCATGATTGGACGTTACTTTGCAATGGATCGTGATAATCGTTGGGATCGTGTGGAACAAGCTTACCGCCTGATGACTGAAGGAGAAGCTTTACGTGTTGTTGATTCAGCCGTTGAGGGCTTAGAGCAAGCCTATGCAGCCAATGAAAATGATGAATTTGTTAAAGCAACCCGTATTGGTGAAATGGCCAAAATCCAAGATGGCGACAGTGTGGTGTTTATGAATTTTCGTGCGGATCGGGCACGTGAAATTACTAAAGCATTTGTAGAAAAAGACTTTGCAGGTTTTGAACGCAAAGTTGTACCCCATCTATCTAAATTTGTGATGTTAACGCGTTATCAAGCGACGATAGATGCACCAGTGGCATATATGCCAGAAGGTTTAAAAAATTCAATTGGCGAATACTTATCTTCTTTAGGCAAAACTCAGTTACGTATTGCAGAAACAGAAAAATATGCACATGTGACCTTCTTCTTTAGTGGCGGTCGTGAAGATGAGTATCCAGGTGAAAAACGGATTCTAATCCCATCACCAAAAGTTGCAACTTATGATCTACAACCTGAAATGAGCGCACCAGAAGTCACCGACAAGTTGGTTGATGCAATCAATTCAGGTGAGTTTGATCTCTTGGTGGTGAACTATGCCAATGGCGATATGGTAGGTCACACTGGCGTGTTTGATGCAGCAGTGAAGGCTGTTGAAGCTGTTGATATCAGTCTTGGTCGTTTATATGAAGCAGTGATGGCAAAGCATGGTCATATGTTGATTACTGCTGATCATGGTAATGTAGAGCAAATGCAGGACTATGTAAGTGGTCAAGTACATACGCAGCATACCACTGAACTTGTACCTTTCATTTATGTTGGACCAACCTCAGCCACGATTGCTGAAGGTGGGGTTTTAGCAGATGTTGCACCGACTATTTTAAGTTTAATGCATCTCCCTGTACCGACAGAAATGCAAGGCCGTAATCTGATTACATTGAAAGCATAAAATTATCATTATTAAAAACTAGGTGTGTGAATGGCTCAAGCTTGGAAATATATTGCTGTATTAACAGGATTGTTGGCCTGTGGAAGCCATTCAGTTCGGGCAGCAGAAAATGCTGCCGCACTTGATTTTGATGGTGATGTCGAAGAAAGTATTGCTGAAGTGCCCATTGAATCGATTGAGCAATTTGTACAAATCTACGGCATCGTCAAAGACAATTATGTTCAGGAAAAACCTGATGATGTTCTGTTTTTGCAGGCAATCAAAGGGCTGGTGGGTGGTTTAGATCGCTATTCGCGTTATCTAAGTCCTGAAGAATATAAACAGTTGATGCAATATACGGAAAGTGACCTTGCGACTGCTGACTTTGAATTGGCTTTTGATAGTCATATTCATCAATGGAAAGTCAAGAATTTACGCGATAATTCAGACTCATTTAAACTCGGTTTAAAAAATGGATTCACCATTTTTAAAATTGAAAATCAAGAACTTAAAAATTTAAATGCCCAACAAGTCGAAGATTTATTACATGGCTCAATTGGTTCAACTTTTCAGTTGCAACTGAATGAAAAAAGCCCAGCAATCACGGTGGTTAGAAATCGCAAATTAGAAGTGGCTGATATAGAGCCGATTATGTTGCATAATCAGGTTTTAGTGCTTAAAGTTAAAGTTTTTCAACAAGATACAGCCAATGAAATTAAACGTTTAATTGAAGAATACAGTACCCAAAAAATGAAAGCTGTATTATTCGACCTACGTAATAATCCAGGTGGTTTACTCTCAGCCGCTGTTGAAACGGCTGATCTTTTTTTAACTCAGGGAACGATTGTTTCTACCAAAAGTCGTTCAGAAGGCAATCAACAATTCCAAGCCTTACCGGGTGATGAGTCGTCCAATACTAAATTAGGTATTTTGATTAATGGTCGTTCAGCATCTGCAGCTGAAGTCTTTACCGCTGCAATGAAAGAACATCAACGTGCTTGGGTTATAGGTGAAAAAAGCTATGGAAAAGGCGTTGTACAGAAGTTATTTCCATTGCCAAATGGGGCTGCTTTGCAAATGACGGTTTCGCATTATTATACGCCAAATGGCAATATGATTGATGGGCAGGGTATTCGGCCTAATTTGGAATATCCATGGACTTTAGATCAAAAAGAAGAAACCTATCTAAATAATGTTGCAGATCAACTATTAAAACATCGTGATAGATAAAGTTGAATGTAAAAGTGAATTCATAACACTGTAGCAGTTTGTGCTACTACATCTGACATTACGTATTTAAATCACGTTGTTTCGGTGATCCTTTAGCTTGTACTGTATACTAATCAAATACTTGCTTGTTGCTCAGACTGGACATGACCAAATCTTATGTTGAGTAAGCGCTGGATTCAGTACTTCTACTCAACGACGACATCCATGTCGCCACGCTGTAACCATGTAAAAAGCAAAAGCGCTTGAGTTGGTTGATATTATGATGTTGATGGCTATAGGTTGCTTCTATTCATCATCATCGGTATCTAAACCAAACTTTTTCAAACGATAGCGTAAAGAGCGAAATGTCATGCCCAATTTCTTAGCAGCTAAAGTGCGGTTCCAATGGGTTTGATTTAATGCAGATAACAACACTTCTTTTTCGACTTTTTCCAAATATTGCTCCAACCCTTCTTCTGGAATGTTTTGGGCTTTATTCGCGGTGACGATAGGCAAGACTTGACTTTGGATAGGATCACGTGATTCGACTTTGTTGATACCACGATGTGGAGCAGGTTGTAGCTGTTGAATATCAATATAGTCTTCATCACTCATGGTAATGGCTTTTTCAATGATATTGCGTAATTCACGAACATTGCCTGAGTAATGTTGTTGTAAAAGAAAAGCTTTGGCTTGTTCAGTAAAAGACTTGGTTGAAATACGCCACTCTGTACAAATTTGCTGAAGAAAATGGTTGGCTAAAATCAGAATATCACAATCACGTTCGCGCAATGGTGGCAGGACAATATCCATCACATGAATTCTAAAGAACAGATCATGGCGGAATTTGCCTTGTTCAACGAATGCTTCAATGTCTTGATGTGTAGCACTGATAATACGGAAATCAACTTCGATTTCGGTATCACTGCCTAAAGGACGAATTTTCTTTTCTTGTAAAGCTCGTAACAGTTTGGCTTGCATGGCCAAAGAAAGTTCTGCAATTTCATCTAAAAACAGAGTACCACCATTGGCAGCTTGAATAAGACCTTGTTTGTCTTGAGTTGCACCTGAAAAACAGCCTTTTTTATGCCCAAACAGCTCACTCTCCATCAAGTCTTCAGAAATTGCACCACAATTAATCGCAACAAAAGGGCTATCACTGCGGTTGCTGAGTAGATGGATGAGATTGGCAACAACCTCTTTGCCTGTTCCAGATTCACCGGTGATAAACACAGGTGCTTGTGAACGGGAAATTTTTTTAATCGATTCTCTTAACTTACGTATCACCTGTGAATCGCCGATGAGCATTGATTCCTCAAGCGGCGCATCGCTGATCGTTTCTCTTAACTGTGGTACATGCAAAGCTTTTTGTAAAAGCTGTTGCAGATGTAATTGGTTAATCGGTTTGCTGACAAAATCAAAAGCACCTGCTTTGAGAGAGGCAATCGCAATTTCCATATTTCCATATGCAGTTAAGACTGCAATAGGCGTTTTAGGATAATGCTGCGATACATGTTTAACCAAATCTAAACCACTGCCATCAGGGAGGTTTAAATCGGTAATACAGGCATCATATTTATATTCACTAAAAAAATATTTGGCTTGTTGTAAATGGTGTGCCATATGCGTTTTGATGCCCATTCGAGAAAGGCTCATTTGCATTAACATACATAAATCTTGTTCATCATCTACAAGTAAAACCAATGGTTGTCGTGTAGTCATATCCCCAAAAACCTAATCTAATCCATGAGTGGGCATTCGATACGGAAGCATGCCCCTTGTTGTTTTTGCTCTACGTAAATTAGTTTCGCTTGATTCGCTTCGCATATCGTCTGCGATAGGTACAATCCTAAACCAGTTCCATTGATTTCGGTACTAAAAAATGGCTGAAATAATTGCGAAAGATCTTGTTTTGTGACGCCTTTCCCATAATCAATCACATCGATATATACGTGTGATTCATTTTTAAACGTTTGTACTAAAATGTGTTCAGCATTTTGATCATTATGACGTAATGCATTACGCACTAAATTGATTAGAACTTGTCGAAGATGAGAATCATCAAAATAGATCCAAACATCAGCTTGAATTTCTAATTTGATTTTTTCCTGAGCATCCCCTAAATCATGGCGTAATAAGTCATCAACAAATTCTTGAAAATTAATTTTTGAGGTATGGATCTTTTTATTTTTTGCCATATCTAAGGTATCTTTAATAATATTATTGATACGGATGGTCTGTTTGGTAATCATTTGATTTAAAATGGTTTGCTGTTCTGGGTCACTGCTGATAAACAGGTCGTTGGCCTGCGCAATGGCGGCAAGCGGATTGCGAATTTCATGGGCAATACTGGCCGATAATTGACCCAGTGCGGCAAGTTTGAGTTGTTGTACCTTTTGATTAATTTTTTGTGCATCTTCGAGGACTAAAAGCGTGAGTGCTTGATGCGGAACAATCAATTTTTGTACGCGAATATCGACTGTATACGAGGATTGATGGGATTCAAATTGAAAGCGTTCGCCATCACGTAACATGGCATCTTTTAAAATTTCATATAAGTCCGGTTGAAAGCTGGATAAATGATATTGCTCATGTGCGTAAAGTGGTGAAATGCCCAAAAGTAAACAGGCTGCAGGGTTACTGACGATAATTTTGCATTTTTCATCGAGCACCAAATAACCGACTTCAATCTGTTCTAAAATATAGCGGTTAATGTTCTGTAACTTAAATAATTCAAGAGATTGATAGGTATTTAACGACTCTAAAACTTGGAAGCGATTAATTGCAATCTGCCCAATGCCATAAACCATAAAAAATAAAAAAGCCAATAAGGCACTGTTACTAATATTATTTAAATTTGAAAAATCGAAGAAGCTGCCTAAAAACTGTTGGTAAATAATTGCAATCACAGAAACCAGTGTTACGAATAGCGCTTTATTTTTACTAAGCAGAAAATTCGCGGTAAAAACGGCAATGACAAACAAAATGCTGATGGCTAAATTTGGCCCATTGAGGGCAAATACCAAGGTACTTAGAAATGGAATATCAACAATAAAAAAACCAATAAATTGCTGCCCCACACCATGCGGATAGAATTTGAGCAGCATCATTTGCAATGCTGCGATTACAGTAAACGCGGTTAGAGAATAAAAATATAAACTGGGATATTCGTAATGTACGGGTTGGTTTTCAAGAGTAATCAGAAAAATAATGACTAAGCAAAAAGCAATAACCAATCTATAACCTGAATACAGTGTGCCTAGACGGTAAATTGTTTGATAAATAGGAACCGTTACCGTAGGCGACATAATCGTACTCAAGATAAATTATTGTTTTAATCAATTTATGGCTTAATTAAACCATAACGTATCGCAAGGTGAGTGAGTTTTACATCACTATCAAGTCCTAATTTTTCAAAGATACGATAACGATAAGTATTGACCGTTTTTACACTGACAAAAAGTTTGTCAGAAATTTCTTGTGCGCTTACGCAATTTACCACCATCATGGCAACTTGCATTTCACGTTCTGACAGTGCGTCAAAAGGTGAGGTTTGTGTATCGGATAAATAAGAGCTTGCAAGTTGTTCAGCAATATCTGCACTAAAATACTTACCGCCTTGCATGACTTTTTTGATTGCACGAACCATTTCAGTGATTGGTGCGCCCTTGGTAATATAACCACGAGCACCAGCTTTCAATAACAGCGACGGATAGGGTTCTTCAGCCAAACCACTCACAGCGAGTACTTTGGTCTCAGGTGCGGTTTGTAACAAACGACGGGTAGTTTCTACACCACCAATTCCAGGCATGTTGACATCCAATAAAACTACATTGGGGTGGTGTTGCCTTACAATCGTAATTGCTTCTTCACCAGATTCTGCTTGTCCAATGACTTGAATATCGGTCTGATCTTCTAACATTCTGCAGATGCCGGTTCTTACTAATTCATGGTCATCTACCACTAAAACAGTAATCACTTACACCTCCTTAAATTTCTCAATATCGACATTTTTGTTACATAAAGCAAAAAAGACTTGCAAAGACATAACAAAATTGGCAATCCTATTCCTAATATCCATTCAATATTTACGCATAATACGGCGTGATTGAAATATTTGTTTTAATATAGTCACGTTTGAGTGTAAATGTAAGTCATATTTGAGGTAATTAGCAAGTTTGTGAATACCTCCTTGAGGTGAGTAAGTTATCGTGAAAAAACCAAAAAAAACGTTAATGCATGTGCTGAGTTTGTCAGTACTACTCAGTTTGAGTTCGACTGGTTTTGCTGAAATCATTATGAACTCATCGGGGGGGAGCGGACAAGCAACTGTAAATTGGTCTTCTTCAGATGCCAGCCAGTTACTCAATGGTGATTCTCTGGATGATGATGGCGAAGATATTTCTCCAAAAGGCTCAACCACGTTAACCACAACAATTCGTGCATCAAATGCTGCACCGACAACATTGACCAATAAGTCTGTACAGATTTATGATACCAATACCTATAATAGCCAACCATCGGTAAATGCGCGTGCTGCACTGGTAATGGATGCAAAAACAGGTGAAGTCCTGTTTAGTAAAAATACCAATATGGCGTTACCTATCGCATCAATTACCAAATTGATGACAGCAGTGATTACCGCAGATGCCCGTTTAAATATGTCTGAAGACATTACCTTGCAACAAATCGATTTTGCGGGTGCTGGTGGTAAGAATTCAAGTTCAACTTTAAAAGTTGGCGATACCATGAATCGTGCTGAAATGTTACTTGTGGCATTGATGAAATCTGAAAATCCAGCTGCAGCAGCTTTAGCGCGTACTTATCCAGGTGGTCGCCAAGCGTTCTTTGCTGCAATGAATTCAAAAGCACGTCAATTGGGCATGAATTCAACCCATTATGTTGAATCTACTGGTTTAGATCCACGTAATGTTTCTTCTGCTCGAGATTTAGGGATTTTAGTCAGTGCTGCATCACAATATGGTTTGATCCGCCAATTTTCAACAACAGCGCATTATGACTTTAATTTGGGTTATCGCGTGCTCAAATCAAACAACACCAATGCTCTAGTGCGTAATGGTGGGTGGAATATTAATATTTCCAAAACGGGTTATATCAATGAAGCAGGGCGTTGTGTGGTGATGCATACCACTGTAAATAGTCGTCCGGCTGTGGTGGTATTATTAGGTGCAAGCTCGTCTCAGGCACGTACCAATGATGCAACCAATTTATTGAACTGGGTGAGTAATTTACCGAAACGTATCTAATCGGTTTGTCACTGCAGTTATCCATCCAAATTAAAAAAGCGCTTCAAAATATGGAGGGCTTTTTTTTGCTTAAATTAAGCATAAAAAATAGATTATGAAATGTGTAAATTTGCAATGCCAGGATTTGGCTGGTGTTTACAAATCCTGCAGACAAAGCAATTGATATTAAAGACAGAAATAGTCAAACCACCTAATTATCCATATAAGTGATTTCTGTCAAGTCATTGATCATAAAAAAAGCTCATATTTTGTATTTTTGAATCATAGATGGTTATCCTACTGTGTAGCGACATAGATGTCGCCGTTGGGAGTATAGGTCGTACCCTCGCCCAATATAAGCAAAAACAAAGTACAGCTTTGTTTGCAGCGCAGGGTTTGGCATCTCTTATGAAAAGTGGGTCATCGCCTACGCAAAGATGGTTAAACTTTGAATGTAAGGTGTGGCATTGCAAGTCTTTTTATAATCAAATAGTTTATTTTTCTATATAAATGATTTAATTGATAATATTAATTAAGAGAAATTATATTCTTGCGTCTGAGTTTTTTGACAGCTTGATTATAGTGCGAGCGGATCAGATCTGAACTATGACTCATATGAAGAAGAATAATAATTTTTAAATTGCGCAAATAAAAACCAGCTGCGAACAACTGGTTTTTATTTTGAAGTCTGTTTTACATATTTGAAAGAATAGAGTCTTTCACTTGATTCATTGTCGCATCAATAGACAACATAATGGCATCTTTACATTGTTTGATTGCAGTATCAGGATCTTTTAGACCATTACCTGTCACTGTACATACAATCACAGAGCCTTCCGCAATTTTACCGGCTTTGATGTCACGGATTGCACCACCAATAGATGCCGCAGAAGCAGGTTCAACAAATACACCTTCATACATAGAAAGCAAACGTTGCGCTTCTAAAATTTCAGCATCTGTTAATTCATCAAACCAGCCATTTGAATCACGAACGACCGCCTTAGCATGATTAAAGCTTTGAGGATTACCAATACGGATTGCTGTTGCAACGGTTTCAGGGTTTTCAACTGGGCCACCACGTAAAAATGGTGCAGCACCAGAAGCTTGATAACCAACCATGATCGGACGACCTTCAGGATTTGGGCCTGTAAACTTATCCGTTTCAGGGTCATAAACCACTTGTTCAAATGCTTCAACTGGTTGGTTAGCAACTGCTTCGGTATAACCCATCCAATGCGCAGTAATATTGCCTGCATTACCTACAGGTAAGCAGTGGTAGTCAGGTGCACGACCCAAAGCTTCTACGATTTCATAAGCAATGGTCTTTTGACCTTGTAAACGGTATGGGTTGATTGAGTTAACAATCGTTACAGGCGCTTGGTCAGCAACTTCTTTGACCAAACGCATACCGTCATCGAAGTTACCGCGAATTTGCATGGTGATTGCACCGTACATCATCGCTTGTGCCATTTTACCCATGGCAATTTTGCCTTCTGGGATTAACACAAATGCTTTGATGCCAGCACGAGCAGCATATGCAGCAGCAGCAGCAGAGGTATTACCTGTAGATGCACAGATAATCGCCTTAGAGCCTTCTTCTACCGCTTTGGTCACTGCCATGGTCATACCACGGTCTTTAAACGAACCTGTCGGGTTTAAACCTTCATACTTCACATAAATTTCAACATTCTTACCAATAATACCAGGAATATTGTCTAATTTAATGAGAGGTGTATTGCCTTCATTTAAAGAAATAGCACGTGTAGTTTTCGATACTGGTAAGCGGTCACGATAGCGATCAACAAGTCCTGTATAGCGATTGGCATTAGACATGATGGTGTTCCAATTGTGTGTAGTGTAGAGCAAATAAGATATTCTTTTAACCTCTAAGCCTCTATTCTGAGAGGCTGAGCCATTCATTGAATGACGCTTTGCATGCAGTTGCTGCAAATTTAGAGGAGTTTAAAAACCCGATTAGTTATCGAGCAATTCTAAACGAATTCGTACGATTTCGCCATGTATAGCAGGTAAGGCCTGAATTTGTGCAATCGCTTCATTCATCTTCGATTCTACGATCGGATCAGTCAAAATCACGATAGGAATCAGATCTTTTAAACGGGGCTGCTGCATGATGGCATCAATACTGATACCCGTGCGACTTAAAATTGTTGTTACATCTGCGAGTACGCCAGTTTGGTCTTCAGCATTTAAACGCAAATAATAGCCTGTAGTCATCTCATCACTCGACAAGATATGTAAGTCGGAAAGTGCTTCAAAGGCAAGCTGAGGAATTGTGCCTGAACCATCTTCTGTGTAAATGATATCACGGACAATATCGACCACATCTGCCACGACTGCAGAAGCAGTAGGGCCTGCACCTGCGCCCGCACCATAATACAATGTAGGACCAACCGCATTGGCCTGAACCAAAACTGCATTCTTCACACCATTTACATTGGCAAGAAGCTCTTCTTCAGGAATCAGGGTTGGGTGTACACGAAGTTCGATACCTTTGCTAGAACGACGTGCAATACCTAAATGTTTGATCTTATAGCCAAGCTCTTCAGCGTATTTCACATCTTGTGCAGTAATCTTGGTAATACCTTCGGTATAAACTTTGTCAAACTGTAAAGGAATACCAAATGCACATGATGCAAGAATGGTCAGCTTGTGTGCAGCATCAATACCTTCAACATCAAAAGTTGGGTCTGCTTCGGCATAACCAAGCTCTTGTGCTTCTTTCAGTACATCCGCAAAGGCACGGCCTTTTTCACTCATTTCAGTCAGAATGAAATTGCCTGTACCATTGATAATACCCGCAAGCCATTCAATTTTATTGGCTGCTAGACCTTCACGAATGACCTTGATAATTGGAATACCACCGGCAACTGCTGCTTCAAATGCGACTTGGACATGGTGGTCATCGGCTGCTTTAAATAGCTCATTTCCATGTTCTGCAAGTAATGCTTTGTTTGCTGTTACGACTTGTTTGCCATGTTTAATGGCTTCCATCATGACTTCATAAGCAGGATGAATACCGCCCATGACTTCAACAACAACATCAACATCAGGCTGGCGGACAATGTCTAAGAGATCGGCACTTTGTTTAATGCTAGCTGGTAAATTTAGATCTGGCCGTGGACGACGAGTGCCTACGTGGGTAATTTCAATTTCTCGACCGGTGCGACGTCTAATTTCAGCAGCGTTTTCTTGTAGTAGTTTAAGGGCACCACCGCCTACGGTTCCAAGACCGAGTATTGCCAGACGAACTGGTTTCACGTCACACTCCAATTATGTATATAAATTATATTAAGCTTAGATCATAGCTAAAAAATGCGCCAGACTCTAGAGTTTGGCGCATCTTTATATTGAGCTATAAATAATAGTAAATTTACTGATAAAAATTATTTATTTAAACGGCTTTCAATTTCATCAGCAGTCATGTAACCACCTAAATATTCGCCCTCTGCATTGTAGATTGCAGGTGTACCATTCACACCCATTTTTAGACCTAAAGCATAGAGATCACGAACTGGATTTTTACAGCTAGCTGGTGGAAGCGCAGTACCTGCAATGGCTTGATTAAATGCAGCACTACGGTCTGCACTACACCAAATACTTTCCATAGTCGGTATAAATTGTTCACCACGTGGCCATGCGATATAACGTATTTCAATACCTTTAGCGGTGATTTCACTGATATGTTCATGAAGTTTATGACAATAAGGACAACTTGCATCGGTAAATACATAAATCACATGTTTAACTTTGCCTTGAGCAGGGTAGACCAAGAGATCTTTAATATTTAAGTCAGCCAGATATTTCTTGTTTTCTGCAGCTTGTATTTTGTCACCAATGCTAGTGAGTTTATCACCACCTAAACGGATCACATCGCCTTGGATCAGAAATTTACCATCAGATGTTGCATAGACGGAGCTCATTCCTTCCATGCTGATCCAATAAAGATTTGGCATCTCTGTTGATTTAGCATCTAAAATTTTGGCTTTTACGCCTGCTTTTTTGAAATTGGCTTGTAATGTTTGGATTAAACGTTGTTTTGCATCACGCTCAGTTAAATTCGATGCTTCACCTGTTGCAGGTGCTGTCGCAGTTAAAGTGTCATCTTTTTTTGAGTCTGAGTTTTTTGAACAAGCACTCACTGCCATCGTGCTTGCAATAAGACAAGCCAACATCAATTTTGAACGATTCAATTGCATAAATAACTCTTTATGTTTCTTCAGCATGATTTGAGGGAATTAGCATAACAAAATTTTGAATACTGTACTTTAAAACTTGATTAAGGGATGTAAATTGCCGATATACGTTTCATTCTAAGTCTTCAAGCACGAGGATGATATTTTTCATGTAATTGTTGCATACGGATTTGTGCAACATGGGTATAAATTTGGGTAGTTGATAAATCACTATGACCCAAAAGCATTTGTACAACCCGTAAGTCAGCGCCATGATTTAAAAGATGCGTTGCAAAAGCATGACGTAAAGTATGCGGTGATAGTTCTGCTTGGATCCCGGCTTGTAAGGCATAACGCTTGATGGCATACCAAAAGTTTTGACGACTCATAATACCGCCATGTTGAGTTAGAAATAGATAATCGGTAGATGATTTATATAGTTGTGGACGAGATTCAGTTAAATACTTTTCCACCCATTCACAAGCTATCCCGCCTAAAGGAACTAGGCGCTCTTTATTCCCTTTACCTGTAATTCTTAAATAGCCTTGTTTTAAATTAATCAGATCTAATCTTAAATTAAGTAGCTCTGAAACACGTAAACCACAAGCATAAAGCACTTCAAACATAGCGCGATCACGTAAACCAAGCGCCGTAGTAACATCGGGTGCTTGAATCAGGGCTTCAACGTCTTGTTCAGATAAATCTTTAGGTAAGGCTCGTCCGATTTTTGGGGTTTTATGTATCGCCACAGGATTATCTAAGCGAATTTTTTGTTCCCGTAAAAACTTAAAAAATGAACGTAATGCCGAAAGCGAACGTGCAATTGACCGAGGACTTTTACCTTGTTTGGTGAGTTCAATAAGAACATCAGAAATGTCTTCATGCGACCAATCAGGTAAGTAAGAATTTACACATTCACTACATTGAATTAAGTCGGATAAATAGGCATTTCTTGTATGGGGACTGACCGTTTGCGCAATTAAATAATCACGGAATCCCTGTAAAAAGCCTAAATTTTCAGGAATAGTAACAGCAGTAGGGATACGCGGTTTCTTATTTAGCATGGCCTTAAGCGAAGTTTAAAACTTATTTGTTGATGGAATGTAGATTAAAAGAAAACATAAGTCGAATACTTTGTTTGAATGAGAATTGTAATCGAACCTTACTTGGTAATTATTCTCATTTGTATGTATAATAATCTGTCTATCGTGTAAATTTTAGGGTTAATTGCAGTGCGTTTGTCAGACTTGAAAGTAAAGCAAACTGCCATTATCGCAAAGGTCAATCGTACCTCAGAAGATAATGTCAATCAGCCAGATTTAGTGGCGAGTCGTTTAGAAACACTAGGTTTTGTGCCTGGCACACGTGTACAAGTGATCACAAAAGGTATTTTTGGTGGTGATCCGATTCTAATTCAAGTCGGTTTTACTCGATTTGCTTTACGCAAGATTGAAGCCGAGAAAATTGAGATACATCAGGCATTAGAAGGAGCTCCCGCATGAGCGAAACTTTACGTATTGCTTTAGTGGGAAATCCTAACTGCGGTAAAACATCACTTTTCAATCATTTAACAGGCACACGTCAAAAAGTTGCTAACTATGCCGGGGTAACTGTTGAACGTAAAGTGGGTACATTTAACTTACCTTCTGGTCGTGCAGTTCGTGTTCTAGATTTGCCAGGGACGTATAGCCTCAATGCAGCCAGTCCTGACGAAGCAATTACCCGTGATGTAGTTTTGGGTAAAATTGCTGAAGAGAAAGATCAGCAGGCGATTTTATGTGTCGTAGATGCTACCAACTTAAAACTACATTTGGGGCTTGTCCTTGAAATCATTGAACAAGGCAAACCGATTCTGCTTGTATTAAACATGATGGATGAAGCACGTCGTCGTGGTATGCAGATCAATACACAAAAATTATCACAGCGTTTAGGTGTTCCCGTAGTGGAAACGGTTGCTGTACGAAATACTGGTATTGAAAATTTGATGAGTGCTTTGGAAAATGAAAAATTCCATACCCCAAGCACAGAATTGAGTGATGTTAAACTTTCAGGTTCTAATCATGAAAAAATTGACCAAATTTTAAAAGATGTGGTGATTTTTTTAGATCATGAAGATAAACGGACTGATTTTCTCGATAAGATTTTTTTACACCCTGTTTTAGGACTTCTCAGTCTTGCGCTGATGATGTTTATTGTTTTCCAAGCAGTATTCGCTTGGGCTGCGCCCTTTATGGACGGTATTGAAGAGTTTTTTGGCTGGTTTGGTGGATGGATTGGGCAATTTATCTCCCAACCTTTGCTCAATAGTTTAGTGGTTGACGGGATCATTGCAGGCGCAGGAAGTGTGCTGGTATTCTTGCCACAAATTTTAATTCTTTTCTTCTTTATTTTGGTTTTAGAAGAATCTGGCTATCTACCGCGTGCAGCTTTTTTACTTGATAAATTAATGTTTAAAGCTGGTTTAAGTGGTCGTGCTTTTATTCCTTTATTATCCAGCTTTGCCTGTGCTGTGCCTGGAATTATGGCGACTCGAAGTATTAGTGATCCACGGGATCGTTTGGTGACCATACTTGTTGCGCCATTGATGACGTGTTCAGCGCGTTTGCCTGTCTATGCCTTACTGATTGCAGCATTTATTCCATCAAAAATGGTTTGGGGATTTCTCAATCTACAAGGTTTAGTGCTCTTTGGTTTATATATGGCGGGAATTGTGAGTGCGCTCATTGTTGCGACTGTGCTGAAATTTTTCCAGAAAGATAAATCACAACATGCTTTACTGATGGAATTACCAAGTTACCGCATCCCAGATATAAAAAGTGTGTGGATTGGTTTACTGGACCGTGCCAAAATTTTCTTAAAGCGTGTTGGTGGAATTATCTTCGCTTTATCTATTTTGTTATGGTTTTTATGTACATTCCCTCAACCGCCAGAAGGTGCAACATTACCCGCAATTGACTATTCGTTTGCCGGGATGTTGGGGCATGTGATGCACCCAATCTTTGAACCACTTGGGTTTAATTGGCAAATTTGTATTGCTTTAATCCCAGCGATGGCAGCACGTGAGGTTGTGGTTGCGGCATTGGGGACTGTCTATGCTTTATCTGCAACTGATGATGATGCAGTGGCGCAGGGTTTATCGCATCTGATCAGTCAGGGTGATTTAAGTTGGTCAGTTGCAACAGGTTTATCCTTGTTGGTGTGGTTTATTTATGCACCACATTGTTTAGCAACATTGGCAACAGTGAAACGTGAAACAGGTTCTTGGAAAACTGTTGCGGGTATGACGGTTTATTTATTTGGTTTGGCTTATTTAATGGCTTTTCTCACTTATCAAATTGCATCACGTTATTTTGGTCTATAAGCCAAAATCTTGAAGCAAAGGAGCTAGAGATGATTGAATTATTGATTATTGCGGTATTGGTGATTTGGAGTGCAATTTTTGTATTTAAGAAAGTCTTCCCAAAGTCAGCGTATTCGGTGTTTTCTAAGCTGGCTCAATTTTGTCAGTCGCAAGGTTGGACTCGTTTAGCCAAATGGATTCAGCCTGCGATGGTGAGTGGATGTGGTGGCGGTTGTGGTTGTAGTAGTGCTGAAACGGATAATCCTAAAAAGGTTGAAGTCCAAGCAGTAAAATGGAAATGATTTGCCTCTAAACACATTACTTTAAAAAGAAAAAAGCCATTCTAGAACATAGAATGGCTTTTTATTTGTATGAGAGAATAACAGTCCATAAAAGATAATGTATATCGCTATCTGATAGACTTATGTTGAATGATTAGCGATACCAAAAGTGCAAGTAATTGAAAGAGTATAACCTTAACATGGGTTCGACCTAACTCTGTTTTTAACTTATTGAAAAGCAATGCTCTTGGCGGAGTCTTGTTAAGTGCTCATTCAATTTCAGGATCAGCCTTAGGCTCGCCCCACTTTGGTTTTAACATGAGGAGCTAAGCTCCACAAGGGCAACTATCTTGCGTAGCTACATCGCTGCTCACCGCAAAACTCGAAGACAACCCGCAATGCATTCAATGAATCGCAGAAACAGCACTTTAAGGATGAAGTCCTGCCTCAGACAGTTGCTAATGACGTTTCCGAGTATCATATTTGATCAAAAAATTTACATCGAAATTAGGTTAACGTTAATGTGTGAGCTGGTATAAAATAATGCCAACAATCCCTAGCTATGGGTTTCTTCCTCACTATCATCTTCAAAAGTTCGTGCAATTTTTTCGATATTTAAGCTTTTAGCCATCGCATCAAAAATTTCCTTATAAGCACCATCTTGATGATAAAGATCATGATGTTCACCATGCTCAACGATTTGTCCTTCTTTCATCACATAGGTGTAATCGGCATCAATAATTTGTGAAAGGCTATGCGAGATCATAATCACAGTTCGGCCTTGCTTAATCTCATCTAAACTTTGTTTGATTTGCTCTGAAGCGATGGCATCTAAACTCGCTGTGGGCTCATCTAAAAAGATAATTGGCGGGTTTTTGAGGAACATTCGAGCAAGTGCGATACGCTGTTGTTGTCCGCCAGACAACAGCAAGGCATCTGCTTCATAGGCATGTGGGAGTTTCAAAATCTGCTCATGAATCGAGGCTTTTTTTGCAGCTGCGATGACTTCTTCATTGCTTGCATGGGGCTTACCATAACGAATATTTTCTAAAATTGAGCCTTGGAAAATATGATTCTTTTGCAATACCAAGCCAATATGTTCTCTTAGATAGTGTGTATCGAGTTGCCCTAGATCAATTCCATCGAGTCTGATACAGCCTGAATTCGGGGCATAAAATTTATCCAGTAGACTGATTAAGGTTGATTTCCCTGCACCTGATAAGCCAACTAAGGCCGTGATTTTATTGGGTTGAATAGTCAAGTTAATCCGATGTAAGGCTTGATGACCATTGGGATAGATAAAATCAACATTTTCCAATTCAAATTTGCCATGAATTTGAGGTTTCATTAAACCACTGGCTTCGATTTCATGATCTGCTTCTAAGATGCCAAAGAAGCTTTCTGAGTAGATCATTGCCGAGTTAATTTCATCATAAATACGATGCAAAGAACGGATCGGTGCAGACACGTTATTGAACAGCAATACATGGTACATGATCATCCCTATACTCATTTGTCCATCTAAAACAAAATAAGCAGTTAAAATAATGATCAGGACTACACCAACTTGTTCGATAAAGGTTTTTAGACCATCAAAAATATAGCTGGTTTGTCGAGTTTGCATCTGATTTTCAGTCAGTGACTTTTGTAAATTCAGTTGCTTAGTGGATTCAACAGCCTCTTTATTAAAAGATTTAATCACTGTAATTGAGTTAATGATACTCAAAATACCTTGATTCTTCTTTTCCATGTTATCGCGCAAGGCTCGACGTTTGCCAGAAAGTTTTTGTGATTGTTTAAAGGTCAGCCAAAAGTAAATTGGTACAATGATTGTCGCAACCACACCTACCCAAAAATTGGCATAATACATTAGGGCTAAAGCAATAATTGCACTGGTAAATAACGGTAAAATATCAATAAAAAATATTTGCACCAGTCGAGTGAGTGAGCTAACTCCACGGTCGATACGAGTTTGTAATTTTCCTGCTTGGTTATTTTTCTGATCAAAAAAGGCCAATCGATAGGTAATGAATTTTTCGATAATGCCTTGAGATAGGTCCTGTGAAATTAAAATTCTGAGTTTTTCACCGAATGATTTTTGCCCAAATTGAACAATTGCATTGATGACTTCTTTGGCCAATAAAACCACGGTAATGGTAATGATAATGTGCCATCCATCCGCTAGGCCTTGTCCTGCTTGGATCAGTTGGTTAATGCTGTCTACAGCATATTTAAGTGTGAGCGCATTGACCTGAGCGGTGAGTGAACCAATCAACGTTAACACTAAGGTGACGATGACAAGCCAGCGGTAGGGACGTACAAAGGGGCGTAATTTTTGAAATAATTGCCATAAATTCATAGGTTTTTGCTTTTTATCAGCTTGGTTTTAGTCTAAAGCTGAATAAACTTTGCTACAAGTGATTGCTATGTTTTGAATTGTGAAAGATTTTAATGCTAGTCTTATACTAGTCCAAATCTTCACGATTAAAATCCTCTTGAAATTGATCTGCTAATTTAAATCCGAGTTGATTAAGCTTTTCAAAATACTTGAGATAGTCTTCATCTTCCATATCATATGGATGATCATCCCATAAAAAGTGAAAGCCATTGATACCAACCTGGTGCTACTGGATAACCATACAAATAGTTGACTTTTTCAGCAAAGCTCATTTTTGCTGACTCATCAATTCATCTAAATACATCATATGTGATTCTCCTTTTCCCATTCTCCATCCTATTGAATAAGGATGGTATTTTAGTGCAAATTCCATGGAGGTGGGACTTCACCATATTTGTTTAAATAGGCTTAGACGCCTTGATATGAACTGCTATTCTTCATATTAAAGTTGTTCAATTTTGATTATAAATGACTTGTTTCATGTTCAATATTGATTCATTGTTGGATGAACCAGTAGCTCATTTTACACAATGAATTTAGATTTATTTGAACCTGAAGCACAAGATAATTTACTGCCTTATGATGGGGTAGTAAAAGACTTTGGCTTAGTTTTGGATCATGAACAAAGTCAAAAATATTTAAATTATTTTCTACAGCATTTGGCTTGGCAACATGATGAAGTTTATTTGCATGGTCAATATTATAAAACTGAGCGCAAAGTGGTGTGGTATGGCGATGAGGATTACCAATATCATTATTCAGGTATGGCAAAACAAGCCCATATCTGGAATCCTGCTTTATATCGACTCAAACAGCATATCGAGCAACTCACAGGGCACACTTATAATTCCTGTCTGGCAAATTTATATGAAAATGGCTCACAAGGCGTGGGTTGGCATAGTGATGATGAGCCATCACTGGAAGCGCCCAACCACAATGTGGTGATTGCTTCATTGAGTTTAGGTGCTACTCGAAAATTCAGTTTTAAGCACAAGTGGAAAGCTAAAAAAGTAGATTTACTTTTACATAGTGGTCAGTTGATTGTGATGCAAGGGCAGACCCAACGTTATTGGAAACATACCCTCGCTAAATCCACGCGAATTTTAGCGCCTCGTGTAAATTTGACCTTTCGTTATTTTTATCCAAGTGGGTAAAGTTTGTCATCAAATTGTTCAAGTTTAGGGAACACTAAAGCAGGTAAATTTTCTAAATTCTCTAAATATTGCTGATAATCTAGCAGGATTTGTTGGCGTGCTTCGTTAGAAATATATGGGACATGGTAAGCCGTAAATGGAGGCAGTACGTCAAAGCCTGCATAAGCTAAAGTTCCACGTTGAATCGGCAGTAATAAGTCTTCAATTGAACCATGAATCGCATGATCACCAAACATATGTTCACGACCACCTAAGGTAAAGCTTAACAAGGCTTTTTTTCCGACCATGCCGCCGTGGTTATAAAAACGTTTGCCACCATAGAAAATACCTGAAACGAATACACGATCAATCCAGCCTTTTAAAATTGCAGGTACAGATGTCCAGTACATGGGAAAACTCAAAATGACTAAATCTGCTCTTTGTACTTTTTCAATTTCAATTTGAATATCTTCAGAGATCTGCTTATTTTTACAAGCATGACGTTGTTCCAAAGCATAATTCATATATTCTGGATTACTCAATTCTAAAAAATCATCACCTGATGCGATTGGATTAAAGTTCATGGCATATAAGTCTGAAACATCAACCTGGTGTCCTAATTTTTCCAAGACCTCTACAGCATGATCTTTCATGGCCGTAGTAAACGAAAGTGGTTCGGGATGTGCATGCACGATGAGGATATTCATAGCATTCCTTAATTAAAATTATGCATCATTGTTATTGGATGCTTTAGATTATTCCCGAATGAAAATGATTCGCCAATTACTCTAATTATTTTTTTAGTGGCTCAAAAGTAAACTTGATGGATAAAAGATGTGCAAATAAGAAAGCCTATGTTTGAACACATAGGCTTTCTTACTCTGAGGAGGAATTGTTTCCGTAAAAACAATATCCAAAAATCATGGGTTACTGAAGAACATAATCATATTATGAGAATATAAAAACATTATCAAGATATAAAAACATTACAAAATGTTAAATTATCAACTCAATTTCATTTATGGGTGAAATTCAGATAACTGGTCATTTGCAGAGAGTGCCTGATAGCGTTTTTCAATCTGCGCAGCAGACTCTTGCAGTGTTTCAATCAATTTTGGAGTGTTGACGTATTCAAAACGATTTTTTGAAGCAAGCACGGTCAGCGCTAAAGGAGCTTCTTTACTTGAAAACTTCACTGGGATAGATAAGCCAGAAACATTTGGATCAAGTTCGCCTTGTGAAAAGTAATATCCTTGTTTTTTTATTTTTTTCATTTTATTGACAAAGGTTTCTTCATTTTCAGCAAAACCAACTTCAGTTAATTGAGTTGCAAAGCGAAGGTAATACTCATGAATTTTCTGCTTAGATAAATGCGCCATGATCACTTTAGGTGAAGAGCCCATGAATACGGGACGAGGGCAACCACGACCATAAGATAGTAAAGTTTCATCACGATACACTTCATGATGAACATCAATACAATAGTCATCATTTAAATGTGTTAGTAAACAGCAAAGTTCTGTGCGCTCTGAAATTTCTTGCATAAACGGTTTGCTGATTTGAACCAGTGGATCTGTGGTTCTAGAAATATAGTCCATCACAGCAATTTTAGGTCCAAGGGTGTAATCACCTGAAGTCCCATTTAAGCGTTGCAAAATATCAGCCGAAACTAACTCTTTCAGATAGCGGTAACTAGTTGGTTTTGATAAACCAAGCTCTTCACAAATCACATCGACATTAATTACTGGGCGAGACACCGAAAATAAATCCAATACGGTGAGAATTTTGCCAAAACTGGAAAGTGCCATTGATGACCTACTCAATTAGTGAGAATCAAAAAAAATAAATAATGAATGTTACTTTATAACAAATTGTTCAAGAAAAAACAGCGGAATTTGCATTGTAAATGCAAATGATTCTACATTTTTAACTTTAGTAGCTATTTTGAGAAAAAGCATTATATTTAAACATTAAAATAAATTTTATTCTAATAAATTATCAATATGAGATATTTTTATTGATTAATTGCATTTTTTTTGAGATTATTGCTCATATGAATATCCAATGATGAATCTATACTTTTTTAAAAGTGTAAATTTTTATCATAAATTGAGTCCTTCTCTACTCAATCGTTGTATTTGAACAAATGCCTAAATTTGTTCTTCTATTCACATCCTTTTTTAAACCACACTGTTTATTTGACTAAGCAGTGCGGTTTTTTGGTCGCTAAGAAAAGAAATGTGATGTACACAACAAACCCTCATAAAAGTGGTGAATATTAGCTTTCTAGATCTTACAGAGCTAGATATGAAAGAGAAAATCAATGAAATTGAATTTATAGTGAGTTGCTTGCATGTTACTGATCAAACCCTTATTGGCTTTTAGACCCAATAAACTCGATTGGATTTTTGCGAGCAAAACTTTCATTGCAGGAATGCTGGCACTCTATATTGCATTTGAACTTAATTTGAGCTATCCGATTTGGGCGATTGGTACTGTCTTTGTGATAGCCAATCCTTACTCAGGGATGATGGCGTCTAAAAGTATCTATCGAATTTTAGGAACCTTGATCGGAGCAATTTTTGCCATCGCAGTGATGCCCCACTTGGTCAATACACCTTGGTTATTTACTTTTGTACTGGCAACTTGGGTGGCGGGCTGTCTTTATTTATCTTTAATTGATCGATCACCACGCAGTTATGTGGTGATGTTAGCGGGTTATACCGCAGTGATTATCTGTTTTAACTCAATTTTTTATATTGAGACAGTGTCCATTTTTGACATGGCAGTTGGGCGGTTCTTAGAAATTTCATTGGGTGTTGTGTGTAGTGCAGTGGTATCTGCCACCATATTTCCTATGCATATCGGGCCTGTGGTGGAGCTACGTGTCACTAAAACTATGCAAGATACCAAACAGGCTTTTGACTCAATCTTGTCTGATCCTGCACATTCGGATAATTACACTCAACTATTGACCAATATCACTCGTGATACGACAGATATTCATAGTATGGCTGTGCATTTAAGTTATGAAACTTCAAAATTTAAAGGCATGACCAAACCACTACAAGAGTTGCTACATCAAGTGACCATGTTAGTGGCTAACTTGGTCGCAATGTCAGAACGAATAAAGCAACTAGATCAAATTGATGTAAATTATCGTCCGTATCTGCTTGAGTTTCACCAAAAAGTTGATGACTTTTTAGCAAATAAACATGCCATTCTTGAGAATGAGCTTAAGCATCTGCCTGAATATTTTGACCAAGAATTTCAAACGATCACTGAGCATGCAACAGCTGAACAACAGGTAATGTTGGGCAGTTTAAAAATGGATATTCGCCATTTTATTCAAAATGTTCGTGCAGTGGAGTTTATTTGGCAATGTATGCAACAAGGCAATCATAGCTTACCTGAGTCAATAGTACCGTTAACCACGACCTATCCAAGTTTGCATCGTGACTATGGAATAGCCGTGCGTGGCGGAGTATCGGCATTTTTAACAACCAATATTGCTTGTGCATTTTGGATTTTAAGTGGTTGGAAAATGGGGTTTATGGTGGCAGAAATGGCCGCAATTACAGCATGTATTTTGACCTTTTTAGATGACCCAGTACCTGCATTAAAAATATTTATCCGCTCCAGTATTTATGCCGCTATTTTGGTTTTTATTTATGCTTATGGGATTTTCCCCCATATCACAGCATTTTGGGAATTGGCCGTTGTATTAGCACCGTTTATTATGTTTTGCGTGATGTTGTATTTGCATCCGCCTTTACATGTACTGGGTTTGCCTCTGATTATGAGTACCATCATGGGATTAAATCTACAAAATCGCTATTTAATGGACCAGATCACATTTTTTGATGCTTCAATTGCGACCGTGATTGGGCCGATTATCACGGTTTGTATCATGCAAATGGTACGTTCAATGTCACCAGAAATGACAGTAAAGCGGATGTTGGCTTTACACTATAAAGCTTTGCGTGAAAGTATTGCGATGTCTTATGGAACAGGCTTTAGAATTCATTTACGCAGTATGCTTGATCGTATTGGCGTGTTAAATACCAAATTGATTCAGTCAGAACAACTCAAAATTGAAATTAATAATGCTTTGATTGAATCAAGTGCTGCTATTGATTTAACCCGTTTGCAGGAGTTGGTCAAAAAATTGTCTCCTGAATCTGCAACAACCAGTGCAATTTTTGAATTACAGCGCTTACTCAATCAGTGGTTAATTGAAAAAGCACTAGCTCAGCCTGATAACAACTTACGACAAGCACTGATTCAGCAATTTGCTCATGTCCTAGAGGAAGCTCAAGCGGTAGGCGACCAAGATATTCGACAGCGCATAGAGATTTCTGTAAATAATATTCGCAATAGCATCTGTCATATTCATCTGGTTGATGCCCAACCTTCAACTGTTCTATTGGGAGCATAAAAATGGGTGAGCTCAACATTTATGGCGTATATGTCCCAATATTTTTAATTCAAGCAATTTTGGCATTCATGATTTGGAAAGTGGTCTGTATTGGCACAGATCGTTTGGTTGCAAAAGAATGGATTGCATTACCTGGAATTTTTAATATCTGTATCTATTTGATTTTATTATGGTCGATTCATTGGGTGTTTATTCAGGTGACCACTTAGCCATTGAGTATAGCTGATTTACTTTTAAGTTTAATGATTGGAAAATTGAAATGAATACGTTTGATATACGTAAGGCAATACGGCCTATATCATTGGCTATCGTGGTGATTATTGCGATATTTTGTGCGCTTCATATTTGGAATTACTACAACGCAGAACCTTGGACACGTGATGGACGTGTACGTGGTGATGTCATTCAAGTGTCTTCTGATATTGCAGGCTTAGTCACAGAGGTGATGGTTCAAGATAACCAAACGGTAAAAAAAGGGCAGGTACTTTTTAAAATAGATTTAGCACGTCAAGCTTTAGATGTGGAACAAGCAAAATCAGATCTTGCAAAGGCTAAATCAGGACTGGCAGAGGCAGAAGCGGGGCTTGCTGAGGCAAAAGCCAATATTGTGAAGTCAAAAGCCAATATTAACCTCGCGGAGAAAAATGCACATCGATATGCAGACCTGATGAATGGTGCGATCTCTAGACAAGAACAAGATCAAATGTTTGCTACACGAGATCAGTCTCATGCAGAGCATCAGCAATTGCAAGCTGCAGTACAACAAGCAGAAGCCAATATCAAACAACAAAAAGCCTTGATTGAGGCAGCAACCAGTAGTGTGCATTTGGCTCAATTGAATATGCAACGTTCAGAAGTGATTGCACCTGCAGATGGAACATTATCAAATTTTGATTTGCGTGCAGGGAATTATGTCAAAGTTGGGCAGGCTGTTGCCGCTTTACTTGATCGTAAACAGCTCTACGTTGTGGGATATTTTGAAGAAACCAAACTTAATAAAATACATCTAGGTGATCCTGCAACAGTGCAACTTATGGGCGATTCTTTGAAATATAAAGGCCATGTTCAAGGGATTGCTTCAGGGATTGAAGATCGTGAACGGACCACTTCATCGGGTCTATTGGCCAATGTAAATCCAACATTCAGCTGGGTACGTTTGGCCCAACGGGTACCTGTGAAAATTATTTTAGATGAAGTTCCCCATGATTCATTAGCCTTTGTCGCAGGGCGTACCGTGACAGTACATATTTTAGAACAAGTAAAAAAATAACTAGCATCCATCGTTAAACTTTGATCTTGAAGCCCATTGAAAAATGGGTTTTTTATAAGTTTAGGTCTGCCATAGCGGGCATATGAATTTCCTTAACACAGCTGGCTTGACTGGTCGATAATATAAATTTAATCGCAAGAATAACATCTTGTAAGGGAATTAACTCATGACCACTCTGTTGTAAAACTTCATCTACAGATGTATCCAGATCAAACTCAGTCGCTAAGTAGCCTAAATTTAATATACTCACCCCAATCTGGTCTTTGCGTAAACTTTCTCGGAGAGCGTGGACAATGCCTCTGAGGGCAAATTTGCTGGCTGAAAAAACCACTTCTTTGCCACTATGATTTTCTAGTCCCCACGTTGAACCAATCAAGATAATTTTTGCATTTGGTGACAGTCTAAGATTCTCAATCAAGGATTGAATTGCCAAAATACAGGACTGAATATTGGTATGAATCAAATTTGATATTTCAAGGTCAGTGCATTGTTCAAAGTCATAATCTGCTTGAAAGGCTTTTGTCTCCCAGATTCCGACATTGTAAATCAGAAAATCTATACGCTGATTTTGAATTTGATTTTTAACTAAATCCCGAGCGTGCTCAGGTTTTGATAAATCAGCAGAAATCCATTTAAAATAAGCAAGGTCACACTTAGGTTGAGAACGTGAAATACCAAAAACCTGATCTTGTGTTTGAGGTACTGCGCGTAGAATGGCTTGTCCCAAGCCTTTACTTACACCATAGATGACATAGGTTTTAGACATTTTAATGCTCAGTTTAAGGGGTAATTCCTTCAGGATTTCGATACCAGCTTTCAATAAATAAAGCAGCTGCAATACTATCCGCTGCTAATTTTTTTGCTCGTCCTTGAGCTTGGTAATGATCCAGTTCATCTCGTGCTTCACGTGTGGTTAAGCGTTCATCGACCATGAATGTTTCAATATTGGTTTGATGACGTAAACGTCGTGCAAATTTACGTGCGCGTGTGGATAATTCTGACTCAGAATCATCCATATTTATTGGTAAGCCGACTAGAAATAAGTTCGGTTGATGCTGTTTGATGATCTTCAGCAGTTCCTCCCAATTGGGGATGCCATCTTTCATTGGAAAAAGTGCAAGTGGTGTTGCACTTTCAATAATGGAAGAACCTACAGCCATCCCCGTTTTTTGTGTACCAAAATCAAATGCAATAATCAGTTGTGGGGAATTTAAATCAGGCATGTCCAATCTCAGAAGATAACCAAGTACGATCAATCCCTATTTTACGATAAGCCGCATCCCAACGGTCGGTATAAGGCAAATTAAAGACCAAATCCATATCTGAATCACAAATCAGCCAATCACCACGGGTAATTTCGTCTTCAAGTTGATTCTTGCTCCAACTGGCATAGCCCAATGCAATTTGATAACGACCGACACCTTCGTTGTGTGCAATCGCATCTAAAATATCTTTGCTGGTGGTAATACACAGATTTTCACCTACGGCAATCGATGAATGCCAGGTTGGTTGTCCTGTATGAATCACAAAACCCGCTTCAGGGCGTAATGGACCACCTTGTAGGACTTCATGCGGATGCACATTATCTGCTTCAATTTCTAAGTCATTTAAAAGTTCTTTGACTTGAATACCTGAAGGTCGATTGATAATAATACCTTGCGCACCATCTTCATCATGACGAGCAAGATAGATTACTGTATTGGCAAAGAAATCATCAGCAAGATCAGGTGGTGCAATCAAGCAGCGATGAGAAAGATATTGTTTTGGCACCGATATGCAACTCCTTTTCAATCCGCTTAAATAATTTTAATTGTTCAAATAAAATCTATATCTATATAAATAGCACAATTAATATCAATAGGTTGTGAATATTTCAAAAGCCTGCAAAAACAGCCTAAGTTTTCAATCAATATGTATAAAATATAAACAAAATGGTATCCAAATAAAAATGTGCCTCTAAACCCTAATAAAAGCGCTGACAAATGTGCCAGCGAATAGGGCTTTTAACTGAGTGTTCTTTCTTATGAAATGTCTTAAGAATGTTGAAATTTCAACTGTCTTAATTGTTTAGCATGTTGCAAGGTGGTTTCACCGATTTCAATGCCACCTGTCATTCGTGCCAATTCTAAAATAAGTTGCTCTTCCTCTAGTGCAACGATGGTACTACTAGCAGGATCTGTTTGTAATTTTTTAACCAATAGGTGTTGATCGGACTGGGCCGCAACCTGAGCTTGGTGGGTAATACATAAAATTTGAACATGTTGTCCTAAGCCTGCCAATAAGCGTCCGACTATTTCAGCGGTACCGCCACTGATCCCGACATCAATTTCATCAAACACTAAGACTTCTGCTTCAGTTTTTTCAGCATTCATCACTTGCATGACCAGTGCAATACGTGACAGCTCTCCACCAGAAGCAACACGTGCCAGTGGTTGAGGTGGAATACCTTTATTGGCAGTAAAGAGTAACTGAATAAAGCTTAGACCTTCAGCAGAAACTTGTTCCAGCGGTTCAAATTTAAATTCAAAATGTGCTTCTGGTAGTGCCAGTTGTTTGACTTGCTCAGTCAGTTGCTTGGCTAAAGGTTCAGCGGCATCACGACGAATCTGATCTAGATGTTGTGCTTTATCGAGAAACACTTGATGAGATTGTTCAACTTGCTCAGCGAGGGTTTCAGGATCTTCAAGTTGGTGTAGTTGCTCTAATTCATTTTGCCATGTTTCATATTGCTGTTTGAGTTCATCGGGTTGAATACGGTATTTACGTGCCAAGCGATGAAAGACTTCAAGTTGCGTATTTAACTCATCCATACGTTCAGGGTCAAAACTTTGACGGTCTATAAACTGACGTAAATTTGCCGTCGCATCATCAATTTCACTTTGTGCATTGATCAATGAATTGTAAATTTCAGACAGAAGTTCACTACGTCCAGCATGGGATTCTAAACGTCGAATAATCGAAGAAATTTCTTGGGTAATATTTTGTTCAGATTCATCAAGAACATTTAAGCTATAGCCGCAGTCTTGCATAATGTGTTCATGGTGACTTAAGCGATCAAACTCTTGTTCGATTTCTTTATAATCAATACGAATGACATCTTCGAGTTCTTCAAGTTGTAATTTTAAAGTGTCAATGCGTTGTAGGCGATTGGCTTGCGCGTCAATCGCCGCTTGATGTGTACGAATATTTTTTTGCCAAGTGCTATATGCATCCCGTACATCTTGAGCAGGTTGATAAAAATTACTATAACGATCTAACCAATGCTTCGGGTAGGGTGGCTCAAGCAGTTGTTGTTGGCTATGCTGACTGTATAGTTGTACCAAGAGACGTCCAAGTTCTTTCAATTCAGCGAGGCTGCTGGGACGACCATTGATCCATGCCTTGCTGCGACCTGTTGCAAAGATCACCCGTCTTAAATGAATCTCACCAGATTCATCATCTAATTCATGGGTGTTGAGCCAATTTGCTTCTGGACTCTGTGCTTGATAGCTAAAAACAGCGGTAATATCTGCTTTTTCGGCACCATAACGCACATAATTGGTATCAGTACGTTCCCCTAAACAGGCTGACAACGCATCTAATAATAATGATTTACCCGCACCTGTTTCACCTGTAAGCACGTTGAACCCTTGCTCGATATCAATAGCAAGGTTATCGGCTAAAGCAAAATTGATCAGATTTAAGTGTGTCAGCATAAACGCATCCAAGCTGCGAACGGTGAAGTTCTAAGATAGTGAAGTTTTGTTGTGGTCACAAGTCAGAACGTATTCTAATACGAAGTAATTTTAAGCATTCTAAATAATTTTAATATGAAAATGTAATTTCCTTTGCTGAATATGCCAGTAAAAACATCAAAATAGATAAAGCTTATTGTATAAAATAAAAAAATGATGCAAATATCTACATTTTTTATCAACGTCACAGTCTATCCTGCATTGAGCTTATATTTGAATGCATCTTGAATTTTAGACATATACATTAGAGCTTCTGATAATAATCTTTTGGATGTTTTATTCAACGTGGTTAAGCTTTATGAATCATGAAACTTTTACCATTGCATAGAAATGAAGTGTATGACGATCAAGTTTGCAATGCCCCGCTTTACATTTAAAGTTTAAATCGCTTTGCGTAGGCGATGCCTCACTCTTTGTAGGAGGTTCCAAACCTTGTGCTGCAACCAAAGCCATGCTTTGTTTTTGCGCATGTTGGGTGAAAGGCACGTCCTGTAATTCCATCCAACATGGCGACATCCATCTCGCCTCACGATAGAAAGACCATCTATGTTTCATCAATATTTAAAAATATTGAATGCTCATTTTGACTAATACATAAATCAGCATATGCTCATCCTCGTTTTCCTCCAAAGCAAGACGTAATTTTAATTTATAGAGATGGGCCAATCTTGAAACAAGACTTTTCTTCACTCTAAGTAGGAAATAAATTGAGCATACATAGGGTGGCATTTTTGCTGACAAGTATTGTGGTTTTGGTCTTTATTGTTAAGGAAGCTTAAGCTTTGATCTAAGCGGACTGATAAAGCTGACAAAAATAGAAACAGCTCAACAGTAAAAACATAGATTGATTAGTTTGCAGAGCAACATTAAACTACATCGAACATAATTTTTATAAATGCGCATTATCTGGAGAATACGCATGTCAGCTCAGTACGATCATGTATCAGTAGTTAAAAAATCTAATGTATATTTTGGCGGTTTATGTATTAGCCACACTGTGCAGTTTGAAGACGGAACCAAAAAGACTTTAGGGGTCATTCTTCCAACAGAAGAAGCTTTAACATTTGAAACACATGTGCCTGAACGCATGGAAATTATTTCTGGTGAATGTCGCGTTAAAATCGCAGACAGTGAAGAAAGTGAGTTGTTCCGTGCAGGTCAGTCATTTTATGTGCCTGGTAATAGTCGTTTTAAGATTGAAACGGATGATGTTTTAGACTACGTTTGCCATTTAGAAGGTTAATTAAAAAGCTTTGCTTAAAGTAAAGCTATGCTTTTGTTTTTAAATTAGGCAAAGAATTTTTGCGCTAAATCGGTTAAACTAGAGCATCACATAAAATCCTGTAAAGTTGGCTTTGCAGGATTTTTCATTTCTATCATCCTGTTGTTAATGAGGTTGTTCATGGCGAAGTCCGAATATTATTATGGCGTTCATTCAGTGGAGTCATTATTGGAGTTAGAACCTGAACGTGTTTTAACCTTATTTACTTTAAAAGGTCGTGATGATCAACGTTTACAACGTATTCTTCAGCTTGCAGAGCCTTTTGGTATCAGTGTGCAAAAAGCAAGCCGAGATAGCTTGGAAAAGTTGGCAGGTCAACCTTTTCACCAAGGTGTGGTCGCAGCTGTTCGCCCGCATCCTGTATTGAATGAAAAAGATTTAGATCAGCTTTTAGAGTCAACCCAGCAACCTTTGATATTGGCTTTGGATCATATTACAGATCCACATAATCTAGGTGCATGTATCCGTACAGCAGCAGCTATGGGTGTAGAGGCGGTGATTGTACCGCGTGACCGTGCGGCAACATTAACTCCAACTGCACGCAAAGTTGCAGCAGGTGGTGCTGAAAAGGTGAAGTTTATTCAAGTGACCAATTTGGCGCGTACGCTTGGACAAATCAAAGATAATTATAATGTTCGTGTGGTGGGGACCATGCTTGATGAAAAAGCCCTCCCTATCCAGAAGTTTGATTTTACCGGAACAGCAGTATGTATCGTGATGGGCGCAGAGGACACAGGGTTACGTCCAATTACTCAATCACAATGTGATCAAACCGTATTTATCCCGATGACTGGAAATTTACAAAGTTTAAATGTCAGTGTGGCTACTGGTATGGCGTTATATGAGGCATGCCGTCAACGTCAACAAAGTGAATGATTTAGTTTAAATTGTATTGGTAAAATTAGAGAAGCATCATGATGACCTCCCGTACTCAAGGCTACATTTATGTAGCCATCACAATGTGTATTTGGGGAGGTTTTACGATTACTTCAAGACTGAATGCAATCTGGCATATCAGCCCATGGGATATTACGGCATTACGCTTTTCATTGGCATTTTGTATACTGATGCCGATATTAATCTATAAAAAAGACACAGCTTTTCTATTGAACAAACAACCCTTCATTTTGGCGATGATTGGTGGTGTTGCATATTGTTTAACTTCATATAGCGCATTTCACTTTGTGCCCGCGGCACATGCAGCCATTTTTTTAAATGGCTGCATTCCATTGTGCACAGCTTTAGCTGGTTTTTTACTTTATCGTCAGCCGTTTGATAAAAATATATGGATCAGTTTAAGCATCATGCTGGCTGCCATTTCTGCAATGAGTTTTCTGATGTATACCGAAACAGGTGTTGCTTTTGGTCTTGGGGATTTATTGTTTTTTATCAGTGCAATTTGGTGGGGGACTTTTACCGTATTGCTGCGTCAATGGCAACTTTCCGCATGGCACGCCATGGCAGGTGTTGCGATATGGTCGGCGATCGTTTATGTCCCGATTTATTTGTTGTTTTTACCTAAACACTTAGATCAAGTGTCCACACCACATTTGGTCATGCAAACGCTTTTTCATGGTATTTTTGTGGTGATCATTGCGACTTTGGCGTATGTCGAAGCAATTAAAAGATTAGGTGCTTTTAAAACAGGCAGTATTGTCACACTTGCGCCTTTTATTGCCGCAATTATCGCCGTACCTTTATTAAATGAACCTATAAGCCTCGCAATGATGTGTGTTTGATTGGTATGGGGATTGGTGCTTTACAACCGTGGCGTTGGTTTACCCATAAAGACAGTTTGCAGCAGCAGTTGGATGAGAATAAACCAAATCAATAAGCAATTTTTAATTAATCATCATTAGAGCTTACGAAAATAAGCTTTGGGATGATTTTTAAATGTGATTAAGCTTTATCAACCATGAAACTTTTACCCTTACATTGAAATTAAGTGCGTGAATATCAAATTGGCATTGCCACGCTTAACATTTAAAGCTTAAATCGCTTTGTGTGGGCGATGCCAAACCTTGCACTAAAAACAAAGCCGTGCTTTGTTTTTACTCATGTTGGGTAAGGGGAGCGTTCTATACGCCCTGTACGTCCAGCCAGTATGGCGACATAAATTTCGCCTCACGATAGATACCCCATCTATGTTTCATCAATATTTAAAAGTATTGAATACTCATTTTGACTGATGCTAGTAGTCTATTGATTCAGAAAGCTTCAATTATTTACTAAGCTGTTGTGAGTTTGAGATACTGTTGATGTAAAGAATCTAATTTTGCGTATAGATGATCAATATGTCCATCATTTAGCACAATATCATCTGCTAATTTTTGCTTTTCATGACGTGGCATTTGGGCTGCAATAATTTTCTGAATTTGTTCGATGGATTGTCCATCTCGTTGTGAAGCACGTAAGATTTGCATGTCTTCACTGGCATCAATCAATAGCGTGCGTTGAGTGAGTTCATGTTGATTGGTCTCAAAAAGCAGGGGAGAAACCAAAATCACATAAGGACTGGTTGCGGCTTGTAATTGTTGAATAATCTCAGCGCGAATTGCTGGGTGGGTAATCGATTCAAGCTGTTGTCGTGCCTGTGGATCTTTAAAAATATGTTCTCTCAATGCACGACGATCAAGTTCACCATTGCTTAATAACACCCAATCCCCAAAAATCTGTTTAATTTTTTGAAGTGCGGGTTGTCCTTTTTCAACAATTTCTCTTGCTACAATATCTGCATCAACCACTGTAATCCCTTGGGTTTCAAACCACTGACTTGCTGCGGATTTACCACTACCAATTCCACCTGTTAAACCCAAGATAAACGTCATTGCGCATTCCTAATACTGTGTTGAAATTATTGACCCAAATATACTTTCATAATTTGCTCACCCCATAGAAATGCAATCCATCCTGCGATGGCAATATAAGGACCGAAAGCAAAAGGGACATTTTCTTTACGAATCTTAAGTAAAATAATACCAATGATCGCACCCACCACAGAAGAAAGTAGGATAATTAACGGTAACATCAAGGGTCCCATCCAAGCGCCAAGTGCAGCAAGTAGCTTAAAGTCACCATAACCCATGCCTTCTTTGCCTGTGACTATTTTAAATAGATAGTAGACAATCCAGAGACAGAGGAAACCAATAATGTAACCCCAAATTGCAGCACTTGATGTTGTATAGAGATCGAATGAGTTAATGCCTAAACCGATGGCAGCCAAGGTTAAGGTAAAGCGGTCTGGGAGTAATTGAGTGTCAAAATCAATAAATGTCAGCGTGATCAGCACCCAAGTCAGCAGTACACCAAAAACCATTTGTGGTGTTGGGCCATAAACAGCAACCACTGTTAATGAACACACTGCAGTTAAAAGCTCAACAAATGGATAACGCATGCCAATTGGATTTTGACATGAAGCACATTGACCTCTTAAAGCTAACCAACTGATGACGGGTATATTTTGATACCAGCGAATCGGGGTTTTGCATTTGGGACAGGTAGAGACTGGTTGACTCAGGCTGAGTTTTTCTTCATCGAGAATAATCTGTTGTGAGCCCGCCAGTAATTGGCACTCAGCATGCCAATCCTGTCGCCATTCTTTTTCCATCATTTTTGGTGTGCGATAAATCACCACATTTAAAAAACTACCAACACACAACCCGAGAATACCAACTGTCAGATAGAGCGCTGTTGGGGATTGAATCATCAAATTTAATAAGTCATTAAGCATGTTCATCATTACCCACCAACCACTGAACCCATTTGGAAAATTGGCAGATACATGGCAATGACTAAGCCACCAACCAATACCCCTAATATCGCCATAATTAACGGTTCCATCATTGAGGTTAATCCATCCACAGCATTGTCGACTTCATTTTCAAAATGCGTTGCAACTTTGTCTAACATTGCATCCAATGCACCCGACTCTTCACCAATCGCCACCATTTGAATAGCCATAGAAGGGAACTTATTTGTTGCGCGCATGGCAAAGTTCAGTTGCTGTCCAGTGGCGACATCCTCACGGATTTTCATTACCGCTTGTTCATAAACCACATTATTGGTCGCGCCTGCAGTTGATTCTAATGCTTCGATGAGTGGTACCCCAGCAGCAAATGTTGTGGCAAGAGTTCGGCTATAACGTGCAATAATCGCTTTATAGACCAGATCGCCAAAAATAGGCAGTTTCAGTGCTGTCCGATCTAGAAAATTTTGGAATTTCTGACTGCGTTTTTTTGCTTCTAAAAAAGCTGTAATTACAACACCAATGAATAGAATTAGAAGAAACCAATATTTTTGCATCCAATTGGACATATTCACCACCATCTGCGTAAATGCGGGGAGGTCTGCACCAAAGGAGCTAAATAAATCCTGAAAGACTGGTACCACTTTGACCATTAAAATAATCGTCACAATAAGAGCGACGACAATCACAGAAATTGGATATTTCATGGCTTTTTTAATTTTTTGCTTCAGTAATTCACTTTTTTCTTTATAGATCGCCACACGATCAAGCATGGTTTCTAAGGCACCGGATTGCTCTCCGGATTCAACCAATGAACAGAACAAGTTGTCAAAATAGCGTGGATATTTTCTTAAAGCCCCTGCAAAGGTATTACCGCCTTCAACCTCACTTTTTATTCCTAATACAATTTCTCGCATAGAGGGGTTTTCTAGCCCTTCTGCAACGATTTCAAAGCTTTGTACTAAGGGGACACCTGCTTTCATCATTGTGGCGAGTTGACGAGTGAAAATGGTAATGTCTAAAGTAGAAATGCCTTTTTTCATTAAACCTTCAAAAATATTATTCCTTTTTTCTCGAATGGTTTTAATCGTAATGCCTTGTTTGCGCAGGGTGACTTTGGCAAGTGCCATATTACGTGAAGGTAATTCTCCTTTAACCTTGATCCCTTTGCGATCAACCCCGTCATAAGCAAATGTAGGCATCATTTGAGCTTTTTTAGCTGCCATCATAATTTCCTTGAATATTGATTATATTTATTCGCTGGTCACACGGTTAATTTCTTGTAAAGAAGTTAAGCCATTGATGACTTTAATTAAACCTGAACGTCTTAGATTATCAAACCCCAATTTCTCCGATGCCGCTGCAATTTGAAGTGCATTGCCATCTTCCATGATAATTTTTGAAATTTCAGGTGTTACTTTCATGACTTCATAGATCCCGACACGCCCTTTATAGCCTTCACGGCATTCACTACAGCCTACAGGTTGAAAAATTTGTAATTCAGGATTACTTAAGTCTTGTTCAGTAAAGCCCATTTCTAACAAACTCTGTCTAGGAATTTCAACAGGTGCTTTACAATGATTACATAAGCGTCTTGCCAATCGTTGTGCAATCACAAGATTCACCGAAGTGGCAATGTTAAATGAGGGTACTCCCATATTGCGTAAACGGGTCAACGTTTCTGGCGCACTGTTGGTATGTAGCGTAGACATCACCATATGACCCGTTTGTGCAGCCTTAATCGCAATTTCAGCAGTTTCAAGGTCACGAATTTCTCCGACCATGATAATGTCAGGGTCTTGACGTAAGAACGATTTTAGTGCGACTGAGAAAGTGAGACCGGCCTTGAGGTTAACATTGACTTGATTGATGCCTTCCAAGTTAATTTCAACTGGATCTTCAGCCGTAGAGATATTTGAACTTTCTGTATTCAGGATATTTAAGCCAGTATACAGGGAAACAGTTTTACCAGAACCTGTTGGCCCCGTGATGAGTAACATGCCTTGAGGTTTCTCTAAGGCCTCCATAAATAACGCTTTTTGCTTTTCTTCATATCCGAGCGCATCAATACCCAACATGGCACTTGATGGATCAAGAATACGCAGCACCAATTTTTCACCAAACAATGTGGGTAATGAATTCACACGAAAATCAATCGCTTTGGTTTTTGAGAGTTTTAATTTGATACGACCATCTTGCGGGACACGCTTTTCTGAAATATCCATTCTGGACATGACTTTTAGGCGTGATGCCAAACGACTTGCCAGTTGTAGGGGCGGATTGGTAATGGTTCTAAGCACGCCATCTACTCGATAACGCACTCGATAACTTTTCTCATAAGGCTCAAAGTGTAAATCTGATGCCCCCATACGAATCGCATCGACCAAGAGTTTATTGATATATTTAACAATAGGCGCTTCTTCTTCAGAGGCATCATCATCTTCAGATGGAGGTTGGTCATCGGTAGCAATGACATCAACATCAAAATCTTCATCACCAAAGTTAAAACTTTCTTCTACCGTAAAGTGTTTTTCTAATAGTTTTTCTAATTTATGGTGTTCAACAATAATCGGTTCAATATTCAGACCACAGTTAAAACGAATGGCATCCAGCGCTTCTATATTGGTCGGGTCACTGGTGGCAACATATAAAATATTACCGCGTTGCACCAAAGGGATCACTTTATGTTTGGTGACTAAATTTGGTTCAATAATCTCCTTGAGCAGCATTTCAGGATTAAAGCTGTCCAGATCAAAAATAGGCTCGCCAAACTCAACAGAGATCATTTCGGCAATGATCAGTGGTGGTATATTTAATTTTTCACTGAGATAAGCAACCATACTCACTTTATTTTTTTGAGCGTTACTGAGCGCATCTTTCATTTGCTGAGCAGATAAAAAACCTTCGTCGACTAAGCGACGGATATACCCCGAAAACTTAGGTGAACCATTTTGCATAGACATCCCCAAAACACATTAAATTTCATTTTATAATTGGAATACGAAAATTATACGATGATCCTTAGAAATATCTAGAATTAAACGTATTTTTATAGAAACATATTTAACAATAATTTGAGCCAATGTGGCTTTTTAGCATTATCTTTGAAATGTTTTATGTTTCTTGCGTTGTTATTAAAACATGACTTTAAATAAGATGACTGAATTGATAAAGAAAAAATACTTTTAAAATATAAATTCCGTGTAGAATGTGCACATTTTCGATAAAAGGTTAGATGTATGTCGAGTTCGACTATTACTCCTTGGGTTGTCGGCAATTGGAAAATGAACCCAATGCAAGCGAATTCGCAACAGCTCATTCAAGATTTAAATCAGTATTTACAACAAACACCGATTACAGAAAAACAATGTCATATTGGTGTTGCACCTATTTCTATTGCTTTATTGTCTGTACAAAAATTAATTAACGATGCAGATTCACCCATCAAAGTTGTCGCACAAGATCTTTCTCAAATGGCAGGCACAGGTGCTTATACCGGTGAAGTCAGTGCTGAGTTACTTAAAGACAGCCATATTGATTATGTGTTGATTGGGCATTCAGAGCGCCGAGAACTTTTTGGCGATGATGTTCAAAAAATTAAAGCTAAATTAGCCAATGCTTTAAATGCAGGGCTTCGCGTGATTTATTGCGTGGGTGAAAGCTTAGAACAACGTGAAGCAGGGCAGGCAGAGCAAGTGGTTTTACAACAAATTTGCGATCTCGCAGCAGTTGTAAAAGTAGAACAATGGCACAATATTGTGATTGCCTATGAACCGATTTGGGCAATCGGAACAGGTAAGACTGCTTCTCCGCAAGATGCACAGACAATGCATGCAAAAATTCGTGAAGGTTTAACTCAAATTACGGCTCAAGCTCAACATACTGCGATTTTGTATGGTGGTAGTGTCAAGCCTGAAAATGCAGTAGAGTTAGCTGCATGTCCAGATATCAACGGTGCACTGGTTGGTGGTGCATCACTTAATGCTGAGTCATTTTATAAAATTGCTCAAGCATTTGCTCAAACAGAAGAATAGGAGTTCAGCATGCATACATTTGTGCTGGTTGTACATATCATTTTGGCCGTTTTGATGATCGGGCTGATCCTCGTTCAGCACGGTAAAGGTGCAGATGCAGGTGCATCATTTGGTGGCGGTGGTGCTGCAACTGTATTTGGTGCCTCGGGTTCTGCAAGCTTTTTAACCCGTTTAACTGCAATTCTCACGGCTTTGTTTTTTATCACCAGTTTAAGTTTAGCGGTGTTTGCTAAAAAACAAACATCGGATGCCTATGGCTTAAAATCTGTACAGAGCAGTTCTCAAACCACAGCACCTGCACACGCCAATACGGGTGAAACTTCACCAACTGCACCAAAAACTGGCGAATAATGCCATTTAGTTCTTTCTTTTTCTGAATGATGCGACTAGAATGCGTCACAGCTGCGGTGGTGGTGGAATTGGTAGACACGCTACCTTGAGGTGGTAGTGCTTTCGGGCGTGGGGGTTCAAGTCCCCCCTTCCGCACCAACAATGAACCAGATTGTTGGTGTTAGCAGCTGAAAAAACATTGTTGCGGGATGGAGCAGTCTGGTAGCTCGTCGGGCTCATAACCCGAAGGTCGTTGGTTCAAATCCAGCTCCCGCTACCAATTTAATTAAGATGCAACTTAGTTAATGATAATGTAAGTTGAAAAATTTATATTATGTGTGAATTTGCAATGTTGTTGCGGGATGGAGCAGTCTGGTAGCTCGTCGGGCTCATAACCCGAAGGTCGTTGGTTCAAATCCAGCTCCCGCTACCATTTTGATTAAGGTGCAACTTAATCAAGCAAGAAATTCAATGTATCTGTCAATGATGGATTGAAAAAATTAAATTTCTTGTGTATAATTTTGCAACGCTGATGCGGGATGGAGCAGTCTGGTAGCTCGTCGGGCTCATAACCCGAAGGTCGTTGGTTCAAATCCAGCTCCCGCTACCAAGTTTCTAAAAGGGCTCACAGATAGGTGGGTCTTTTTTGCATAGTGAACTTCGGTTTACTGTGCGATAATAGGGGCGATTACGCCCTTTTTTATTGGCTATCGTGTGGTGTGGACATCAATTGGTCAAAAAGACATGCTTCACTATAGTAAGTTTGAATTAGTCCGATGAGCGATTGAATCGCACAAATATGACGAGAGTAAATGAAGCTATCAAATAAAACTCAAGCACTTCAAGATCTAATCACTCCTGCAGTGCAAGCTTGTGATGTAGAACTTTGGGGGATCGAATTTATTCCTCAAGGTAAGCGTTCTTTATTGCGTATTTATATCGATAAAGATGTGGTGGAAAATGCTGAACCAACGATTAATGAAAATGGTGAAGCAGAATTGGGTCGTGGTATTGGCGTACAAGATTGTGTACGTGTGACTCAGCAAGTTGGTGCAATATTAGATGTACATGATCCAATTTCAGGCGAATATGCTTTAGAAGTATCATCTCCAGGTTGGGATCGACCATTCTTCCAGTTGGCACAGTTAGAAAAATACATCGGACAACAAGTTGCATTGCGTTTGATTGCTGCAGTTGAAAATCGCCGTAAATTCCAAGCAAAATTAATTGCTGTAGATTTAGAAAATGAATTCATTCAAGTTGAAGTTGAACAACAGCACGTACTTGAGATCGATAGCAACAATATAGACAAAGCGAATTTGATCTTTCAGGATTAATCCAGAAATAGAAATCTGAATAAATAGGTGACTTATGGCACGTGAAATTCTCACCGTCGTTGAAACGGTAAGTAATGAGAAAGGTGTAAGTCGTGAAGCAATTTTTGAAGCGCTTGAACAGGCTTTGGTTGCAGCGACAAAAAAGAAATTCTACGAAGGAACGAATTCGGAAGAAGCTCAGTTACGAGTAGAAATTGATCGTAAGACAGGTGATTACAGCACTTTCCGTCAATGGGAAGTTGTTGCTGATGAAGATCATGAAATGCCAGCATGTCAAGATGCGATTTCTGATGTTGATCCTGCTCAATGGTCAATTGGTGATATCCGTGAGTTAGAAGTACCATCAATTGATTTTGGTCGTATTGCAGCACAGATTGCCAAACAAGTAATTGTGCAAAAAATTCGTGAAGCTGAACGTGCTTTAGTGGCGGATGCTTATGAAGCTAAAGTGGGTGAACTGATCTACGGTGAAGTGAAAAAACAAACCAAAGATGGCTTCATTATAGACTTAGGTGATAACGCAGAAGCCTATTTAGCACGTGAAGAAATGATTCCTAAAGAAATTCTTCGCCCTAAACAGCGTATGAATGCAATTCTTTATAATGTGAACCGTGAAGGTCGTGGTGCGCAATTATTGTTGTCACGTGCTAAACCTGAAATGCTGATTGCATTAATGAAAAAAGAAATTCCTGAAATTTCTGAAGAAATCATTGAGATTAAAGCAGCAGCACGTCAACCAGGTGTACGTGCAAAAATTGCGGTTAAGACCAACGATCATCGTATTGATCCAGTCGGTGCGTGTATTGGTATGCGTGGTACACGTATCCAAGCGGTTCAGTCTGAATTAAATGGTGAACGTATTGATGTTGTCGTGTGGTCTGATGATCCGGCTCAATATATCGCAAGTGCTTTAGAGCCTGCGGATGTATCTGGGATTGTGATTGATGAAGATGCACGTACAGCAGACATTATTTTTGCAACCAGTGATCAACTTGCGCGAGCAATTGGATCACAAGGTCAAAACGTCCGTTTAGCATCAGAGCTTACGGGTTATAAATTAGATATGATGCTTGAAGATGAGTACCGTGCTCGTCAACAAAGTGAAGCTCAACAGTATTTAGACATGTTTGTAACACGTCTTGATATTGAAGAAGATCTTGCAATGGCTTTAGTAGAAATGGGCTTTACCTCACTTGAGGAAATTGCTTATGTGCCTGCGGAAACTTTCGATGAAATCGAATTAGATGCGGATACAGTTGAATTGCTACAAAGTCGTGCAAAAGAAGCAGCTTTGGCTGATGCATTAAAGCAACAAGAAGATATTCAGGACCCAAGTCCAGAACTTGTTGCGATGGAAGGAATGACTTCTGAAATTGCGCATGCTTTAGCAGCACGTGGTGTGGTAACAATCGATGACTTAGCTGACCAAGCAACGGATGATATTTCTGATATCGACGGTTTAGGCGCTGAGAAAGCAGGTCAATTGATTATGAAAGCACGTGAATCATGGTTTAACTAGGAGGTAATACATGACGGATAAGTCAATTCAAGAGTTAGCGGTCAGCGTAGGACTTCCTGTTGCAAAGCTCCTTGATCAGGTGCGTGAAGCTGGATTGCCACAAAAACAGGCTGAAGATAAAATTTCTACTGAACAGCAAGATGTTCTCGTGAACCATTTGAAAAAAGCACATGGTCAAGATACGGGACAAGCAGGACAAATCACGTTGAAACGTAAAACGACAAGTACGGCTAAAGTTGCGAGTACTTCAGGTAAAGCGAAGACAATTAACGTAGAAGTTCGTAAGAAACATACGTTTACTAAGCCAGATCCTGAGCAAATCAAAGCGGAAGCTTTGGCTAAAGCTCAAGCAAATGCTCAAGCGACGTCAACTCAAAAAGTACAGCAAAATACTGTTGTGGCTGGAGTTGAAAAGACTGAAAGCTCAGCGAAAGCGAATTTAGAAAAAATGCGTGCTGCTGCAAAACAACAAACTGCTGCAAAAGAAACACCAAAAGCAGCTGTTGTTGTAAAACGTAAATCGACCAATAAGCCGATTACTAAAGCAACAGTAAAAACAATTGAAACCCCTGAGCAGAAACGTGCACGTGAAGCTCAAGCAGCACAACTGAAAGCGACTGAAGAAGCAGCTCGTCGTAAGTCGGCAGAAGAAGCTCAACAGCGTACGCTTGAGCAAATGCGTCAAATGGCGTCTAAGTATTCTTCTGATGAAACTGCGACAACGATTCGTGTAGTTGATGATTCACCGTTGGCTGCAGGTTTGGTTGGTCAAGCATATGAAGACTCATTTGCAAAAGAAGACCGTGAAATCAAACGTGGTACCAATACTGCAAATACACGTTCTCCTAAGAAAGGTGGTCGTCGTGGTCAGGAAGAGCAATCTTTCAGCCATAACCCGCATAAACGTGGTTTAAAAACCAGTCAAGCGAATAAACATGGTTTTGAGAAACCAGTTAAAAAGCAAGTTTATGACGTTGAAATTGGAGAAACTATTGTTGTTGCAGACCTTGCAGCAAAAATGGCAGTTAAAGTTCGTGAAGTAATTAAATCACTGATGAAAATGGGTGAGCTTGTTACTCAGAACCAAGCCATTGAGCAAGAAGTTGCGGCATTAATTGTTGAAGAAATGGGTCACAACCCAGTTCGTGTATCTGATACACAAGCTGAAGATAACTTACTTGAAGCAGCTGAAGAAGCACGTGGTGCACAAACAACACGTGCGCCAGTTGTGACAATCATGGGTCACGTTGACCATGGTAAGACATCGTTACTGGATCGTATTCGTCGTGCCAAAGTTGCGCAAGGCGAAGCGGGCGGGATTACACAGCATATTGGTGCTTATCACGTTAAAACGGATAAAGGAATTATTACTTTCCTGGATACGCCTGGACATGCTGCATTTACTGCAATGCGTTCACGTGGTGCCAAAGCGACTGATATCGTGGTACTTGTTGTTGCAGCGGATGACGGTGTAATGCCACAAACTGCGGAAGCAATTGACCATGCACGTGCTGCGGGTACTCCAATTATTGTTGCAATCAATAAAATGGATAAAGAATCAGCTGATCCAGATCGCGTATTGAATGAATTGACAACCAAAGAAATCGTGCCTGAACAATGGGGTGGTGACGTACCAGTTGCAATGGTTTCAGCACACTCAGGTCAAGGTATCGACGAACTTCTAGATTTGATTTCAATTCAAGCTGAAATGTTAGAGTTGAAAGCATCTGAAGAAGGTGCTGCACAAGGTGTTGTGATTGAAGCACGTGTAGACAATAGCCGTGGTGCGGTAACGTCTATTCTTGTTCAAAATGGTACCTTGAAAGTAGGTGACTTGGTTCTTGCGGGTGCATCTTACGGTCGTGTTCGTGCGATGACCGATGAGAATGGTCAACGTATTCAATCTGCAGGTCCTTCAATTCCAGTTGAAATTTTAGGTCTTCCAGAAGCGCCAATGGCGGGTGATGAAGTTCTTGTTGTTAATGACGAGAAAAAAGCACGTGAAGTTGCCGATGCGCGTATGGACCGTGAGCGTCAAAAACGTCTTGAACGTCAAAGCGCAATGCGTCTTGAGAACATCATGGCATCAATGGGCAAGAAAGATGTGCCGATTGTAAATGTTGTTCTTAAAACTGATGTACGTGGTACCTTGGAAGCACTACATGTTGCACTTGCTGATCTTGCAACTGACGAAGTTAAAGTACGTGTAATCGGTTCGGGCGTGGGTGCAATCACTGAGTCTGATGTGACCCTTGCTGAATCTTCAGAAGCGGTACTTCTTGGCTTTAACGTACGTGCAGACAATACCGCGCGTCAAAAAGCAGATGCAGATGGTATCGACATTCGTTACTACTCAATCATCTATCAACTTATTGATGATGTGAAAGCAGCAATGAGCGGAAAACTTGCACCTGAACACCGTGAAACAATTTTGGGTGTTGCAGAAGTTCGTGAAGTATTCCACTCAAGTAAGTTTGGTGCTGCTGCAGGTTGTATGGTGCTCGAAGGTGTATTACATCGTAATAAACCAATCCGTGTACTACGTGATGATGTTGTGGTATTCCAAGGCGAGCTTGAATCTCTTCGTCGCTATAAAGAAGTGGTTGAAGAAGTTCGTGCTGGTATGGAATGTGGTCTTGCAGTAAAAGGTTATAAAGACATCAAAGCACTTGATAAAATCGAAGTGTATGATGTTCAGTTGATTAAACGGAGTCTTTAATGGCGGGTAGTCAACGTCTTAAGCGTATGGCGGATACGGTACAACGTGAGTTGTCAGAACTGATTCGCCAAGAGCTTAAAGATCCTCGCTTAGGTGGTCTTGTGACCATCTCTGCGGTGAAAGTGAGTCCAGATCTGGGTTATGCAGAAGTTTACGTTACCGTGATGGGGCGTGAACTTGGCGATGAGCAAAGTGAAGTGGCAAATAAAGAAACTTTAGATGTCTTAAATAAAGCATCTGGTTTCTTACGCCACGAATTAGGTCGTCGTATCAAAACTCGTATAACGCCACGTTTGCGCTTTCATTATGATAAAACCAATGCCTATGGTAACTATATGTTTGGTTTAATTGCAGAAGCAGTGAAAGATTTGCCTGAGCAACAAGACGAAGAAGAAAAGTAAACTTAAACAATAAGCCACCTGAGGGTGGCTTTTTTGTATCTTTAAAAGATGTTTAAACTCTAAATGAATAATTTAAATAAAAATAAAAAAATAAAGCTAAAAATTTATCTGCTGATGATCAGATTATAATTTCATGAGTAAAACACTAGATCAGCTTGATCAACGCGCAGAGTTTTTGGGCGATAGCAATGCAAAGTGAATTTAGTCAGGTCTAGATAATTTTAAACATTTAAAAAGGTTTTGGTTTAAAGCATTCTTCAGCAATTTCTATCAAACATGCAAAAATTTAATTGTCTCGTCTTTGGCTAGGTAGCAGAAATTAAACAAAACTTTGCCTTAAACTGTATAGAATGCAGAGATATCAACAAATACAAATAAATATCTTTGAGGAATTGGCAATGAATTCAATGAAAAAAGGTTTAGTTGCACTTACACTGGCAAGCACCTTAGCTTTTTCAGGTTGTGGCTATAACACTTTGCAAGCTAAAGATGAGTCTGTAAATGCGGCATGGTCTGAAGTTGAAAACCAATATCAACGTCGTGCAGATCTAGTCCCTAACTTGGTGAATGTGGTTAAAGGTTATGCAACCCACGAAGAAAAAGTTTTAACTGAGGTGACTGAGGCACGTGCCAATGTCGCAGGTTTAAAAGTAGACAAAGAAGTATTGAACGATCCTGAATTGTTTAAAAAATATCAAGAAGCACAATCACAAATGACAGGTGCATTATCACGTCTTTTAGCGGTGACAGAAAATTATCCAGATTTAAAAGCCAATGAACAATTCCGTGATTTACAGGTTCAATTGGAAGGGACTGAAAACCGTATTAGTACTGCACGGACACGTTATGTTGCATCTGTTCAAGATTACAATACCTATGTGCGTCAATTCCCTCAGGCAATGACTGCTAAAGTGATTGGTATGAAAGCTAAACCGAACTTTAGTGCTGAAGCAGGTGCATCGAAAGCGCCAACAGTTAATTTTAATTAATGATGTGATTTTATTTCTCTGTCTTTAACGCTTGAGATAAAAGATAGTGGGAATATTTTTCATTATTCAATAAAAGGTGAACTATGATTGAATGGCGAGAAAAATCAGTAATGAAAAACATGAGTACAATATTATTTGTATTTTTTGGACTGATGCTTTCTGTTCAATCGAGTGTTTGGGCTGAAACAGCGACAGCCACAGATGAGCAAGAGGTACAAGACGCAATTGTTTTGGGTAAAGTTGTACCCAATACCAATTTGCCCAATGTGATCGGCTCAAAACCCACAGATGCTCAAAAACAAACACCTACCACACAGCAAGCACCTCAAACTTCCTCAAAAGATTTACCACAAGTTGCCAATGATATGGCAGAGGGTGAAAGTGCTCGAAATATTCCCACATTAAACCAGCCTGTCGTTGATCAAGCGAATGTTTTATCTGCAGCTGAAAAGCAAAATTTAGAACAACAAATTCGTGATATTTATCGCCAAGGTAAAGCACAAATTGGGATTATCATTGTTCCAACCACAGGGCAAGAAGGTATTTTTGATTTTGCTATGCGGGTTGCTGAGCAATGGAAGTTAGGTTCAGCAAAACAAGACAATGGTTTATTGATTGCTGTTGCAGTCAATGATCATAAAATCCATATTGCAACAGGCTACGGTTTGGAGGGTGTACTCCCCGACATTGTGGCCAGTCGGATTATACGCAATCAGATCACACCGGACTTTAAGCAAGGACAATATGCTCAGGGTTTACAGGCGGGTGTCAATGAAGTTGAGCGTATTTTAAACCTTGACCCTGAAATTGCCAAACAAGCCGCAGATGAGCTAAAAGAGCGCCAAAACCAAGCGTTGCAAGAACAAGAAGCCAAGGATCGAACCTTGACCACAGCTATGGTGATTTTGGTGATTGGTATCTTTGCATCATTTATTGTGGGCAATCGTTTAAGCGCGGCTGTTGCAGGAGTAACAGCAACCGCTGCAGGACTTATTTATGGCTCAGGGATTGTAATGAGCTTAGTTTTGGGTTTTGGTATATTCTTTTTGTTGATTACATCACTGGCACAACTGATTTTCCAAATGTTCTTATCTAGTGGTGGGCGTGGTGGAAGCAGTGGAGGTGGTGGTTTTGGCGGTGGGGGAGGCTATAGTGGCGGCGGTGGTGGTTTCGGCGGTGGAGGAGCATCAGGCTCATGGTAACAAAAACAGATACAACAGCAATTGTGACTGAACCGAAGTTACAGGAACAGGTACAACCGAGCTTTAAACGTTGGTTAAAGCACGTTTTATATATGCCTGCCTCGAAACGCTATTTTTCAAAGCAAGATCAGCATGCAATTGCACAAACGGTGAAGCAAGCAGAAGAAGGCCATGTCGGTGAAATACAAGTGGTGATCGAGGGGCATATTCCAAGTCATCAGGCTTATCATCAAAATACACGGTTAAGGGCACAACAATTGTTTGCTGAATTGGGCGTGTGGGATACTGAGTATAATAGTGGTGTATTGCTGTATTTAAACTTGTGTGAAAAGACAGTCGAAATTGTGATAGATCGTGGTATTTATCAAGCTACTACACAGCAAACGTGGCAACAGATTTGTGATGTGATGATTGCTGAACTGAAAAACAAAAATTATCGAACTGCAGTGAGTAATGGTGTTTTAGAAATTGGTCAAATTTTAAATTTATTTTACGGGGATAAATATAGTCAAATTGATAATGTAAATGAATTATCAAACAATCCAATCATTGTGAATTAATTTTATTCTCGGTGACAATAAATGTCACTTTTTTACGTTTAATTACGTAAAAATATAAGCAGTAAAAAAAACCTTGTAAAGCATTACATTCTCTCTAAAATCAAAGAGTCTCGACTGGTTGTTGATTTTTTCCACAAAAAAGAACAGCCATATAAATTGCTCAAAAGCTATAAAAATTTTTAAAACATTGGAGAAATGTTATGAATGCTCAAAAAGGTTTTACCCTGATTGAATTAATGATCGTTGTTGCAATTATCGGTATTCTTGCTGCGATTGCGATTCCTGCTTATCAAAGTTATACACAAAAAGCAAATGACGCATCTTGTTTATCAGAAATGAAATCTTATTCAGGTTTATTTGTTGCGGAAAAAATTGCTGAAAGTGGTTCTATAACGAACTTACCAGCTGATACTACTTTAACACATTGTACATTTACTGCTCCTACTGCTTTAACTGAAAATACATTAACTGCTACTGCTAAAAAAGGAACAAATAAAAGTATTACATGTGCTGTAGGTACGAGCGCTGCTTGTACAATTGCGCCATAATATTGTTATATATTTAAAAAGGTACTTCGGTACCTTTTTTTAATTTTTATCATATCTTAAATATAATTTTTTACTATATAATGTGAATTATATTGATTGATTTAATGACATAATTTTAATTAATAGAAAATTACATCTCTTGTTTTTAGTAAACTAAAATAAATCATAACTGTATTTTAAGAGAATACTTGTTAAATCTGATATTATTTAAGATATACTTGTATAAAATGTTATAATTTCGATTGTGATGTAAATTTTTTTAAAATAAAATAATAAGTTTATCTTTATGGGTGAAATAAAAATATGTCATTTAACTTTATTATTGAACTTTATTTTTATCTTATTACCTATAAAAAAATGTGGTTTTTTTGATAAACACTTTTTTAATTTATATATTGCTATTTGTAAATGAATGTATTAGATGTAATTTCTTAAATTTTACAGAGAATTATAATAAATTAACAATTAATGTTATAAAGCGACATTTTTTTTCAAAAATATCAGAATTTATAAAAATTATATTTATTCTAAAATATTCATGTTACTTTTGTTTTATAGACAATAATCTTAATGATTTATTATTATGAAAAATATAAATGGTTTTACATTAATAGAACTGATGATTGTTATTGCGATTATTGGTATTCTTGCTGCAATTGCAATTCCCGCGTATGAGAACTATACAAAAAAAACAAATGATGCAGTTTGTTTGTCTGAAATGAAGTTCTATGCATCATTATATGTTTCTGAAAAATTATCTGAAAATGGAAGTTTAACAAAATTACCTTCTATAAGTGAGCTTAGGCATTGTAATTTTGAGGCGCCAACTAGCTTATCTCTCACAAATCTGATTGCAACGGCTATTAATGGGACAGGTAACACAATTAATTGCAATGTTAATAATGAGGTGGCTTGTGAAATAAACTGATTGTATTTTATACAGATTTGAATTTTAATAAATAACAGCCATCTCAAATAAAATTTCAAACAAAATGCATTCTATGTAGTCATTCCTTAAACAAAAAATGTTAGAAACGCTATAATAGGTTCAGTTTTTCTGTTCACTTTTCATATGAAAGCCATTCCTTATCTTCTTTCAGCCGTCTTGCTTTTACTTGCTTGGCTTTTACCGATCCATAAAATGCCTTGGACAACCATTGGTAGTGAAGAACTGACTTTTCTATCTGCTTTGGTGTTGCTCAGTGCTTTTCTAAATAAAGACTTAAAAATTCCAAAACCGCAACTGCTTATATTGCCTGTATTGGCGATTCCATTGATTCAATGGGGCTTTGGCGAGATTTTGTATTTAAGTAATGCGTTGCTTTGCACAGCCTATATTGCAATGTTTTGGTTGATGCTGGTTGTCGGTTATAACTTGGCAATAGGTGAAAAAGGTCAAAGAGAACAAGTCTTTAAAGTATTTAGTCTTGTGGTTTTTACGGGGGCGATACTTTCAAGTTTTATTGCAATGACCCAATGGTTAGGCGTAAACGAATATTTTAGACCATTGGTCAATTTGCTCAATGGTAATCGTCCCTATGCAAACTTTGCCCAGCCGAATAATCTGGCGACGTTTATGTGTATGGGGGTATTTGCATGTTTATATTTTTATGAAAAGAAGATACTGCCAAATTACATACTCGGGCCATCCACTTTTATTTTTCTATTCACCATTGCGCTGACTCAATCACGAACTGCTTGGGTGGTGTGTTTGTTCACATTGATTTATTTGACCATTAAGCAATTCGGTCAAACTAAGCGCTTTGGGTTTATCAAATTACTCGCATGGTCTGGTGTGTTTATTGCGTTGATTACATGCTTGCCGATTCTGAATCAGTGGATTGCATCTGTATCAACCCAAGACGTAGCACAAGCAAATTCAGTGGTCGAGAGAGCAACATCAGGTTATCTCCGTTTAGATATGTGGAATCAAGCCCTCGTTGCGATTTCAGAAAAGCCATGGTTTGGGTACGGTTGGAATCAAACAGGGATGGCGCAAATCGCCGCTTTTGATTTATATCCATCACATGAATGGTATAAAACAGCACATAACGTGATTTTGGATTTACTGATTTGGAATGGTATTCCGATTGGTGGATTGATTATTGTTTATGTCGCATGTTGGTTGTATTGGTTAAATAAAGGGATTAAAGATGCAGTTTCAATTGCCGCAAGTTTGATGGTCTGTGCTATTTTGATTCATGCTTTATTGGAATACCCAATTCACTATGCATATTTCTTACTTCCTTTAGGTTTTTTATTGGGGATCATCCAAGCTCAGTATCCTCGTTTGCCTACAGTGAACTTAAAGTCTTCGATTACAGTGAGTATTATTGTGATTGGTTTGGTCTTGGTGGGAGTGATTTATCGAGACTATATTTTATACCGCCAACAAAGTGTATTCGTAAATAAGAAAACACCGTTAAGTGCTTCACAGCAAGCAGTGATGAATCAAGATATTTTGTTGCTGACGCAATTTAAAGAACGTGTCTGGTGGATTGGTCTAAATCCATATAGCAAAATGTCGGATCAGCAGTTGCAATATATGGGGCGTATGGTGGCAAACTTAGCTTCGGCATATGATATTCAGAAATATGCACAGGTCTTGGCTTTTAATGGTAAAAAAGCTGAAGCTGAACATCAGTTATGGATTCTAAAGACACTGCATGGGCAAGAGAAATCATATCAGGATCTATTACCTGTATCTGTTGCAGGAAAATAATACCCTTTCATAAAAGTGAATTGTGATGACTGTAGTGTTTGCATCGCTACATTTTGAAATAAAATAAAAAATCCCCCAATCAATTGGGGGATTCTTTTGTGATATTTAAAAATTAATTAGAGTTGGCTTTGAATATAATTTTCTATACCAACACTTTCACTTAGATCTAGTTGGGTCGTTGTCCAATCCCAAAATTCTTCTTCTTTCTCAAGAATTTCTTGAACAAGATCACGAGTCACATAATCTAAGTTGCTTTCAGCCAGTTCAACAGCTGTTTTCAATGCATCTATGTTTTCTTTTACTTTACGTACATCACAGTTTAAAACTTCAACCGTATGTTGACCAATATACAACTTTCCTAAATGTTGAAGATTAGGCAAGCCTTCTAAAAAAAGAATACGTTCAATGATCTTATCCGCATGCTTCATTTGGCGAATAGATTCTTTGTATTCAGCCGAACCAAGTTTTTCGATTCCCCAATCATTAAACATACGCGAGTGTAGAAAGTATTGGTTAATCGCAGTCAAGTGATGGTAAAGCACTTGATTGAGTTGATTAATTACATCTCGATTGCCTTGCATATGGCTAAAACTCCATTCTAATTGTGTACCTTAAAGTGAATTTAAACTGAGTCATTGAAATTTAATGATTAAGGTAATTCGATATGGCTCTATATTAATCAACTTTTTAGAGGGTTACGAGTAGTTTATGGAACGGCAAATGAAAATCGCAATCAAAAACAGTAGGGATGTCGTTTTGGCTAAAAGAGATTGATTAAAAAACGAACCCGCCTTGAGTCGAAGCGGGGGAGGAGAATGATCTGGGGATCATTAAAAAACTTATTTATTGTCGTTATTTATATAAACTTTTTATGCTTGAATCTTTGGATTTAAAACTATGCGGCAACAGAAATACGTGCTGCAATAAGTGATAGCTCTTCATTGATAATGCTTTTTGCTTCAGGAGCACAGCGACCACAGCACGTGCCTAAGTCTAATAATTCACGTACTTCACGGTAGCTCTCTGCACCATTTGCCATTGCATCTTTGATATCTTGATCTGTAATACCACGACATAAACAAACGTACATGAAACTCAACCCTAAGGTTAAATGCGATATCTAATATTATTGATAATTGTTATCATTTGTCAATGGAATTAATTTGAAATATCATTAATCTTTATTGGCTTTTTGAATAAAAAAATACCACCTGATCGGTAGTATTTAGTTTTATTTTTTAAATTATTTAAAATCAAATGTTTAATATTTGACTGCTATTATTGAGGAATAATGACAATGCCATCCATTTCAACCAACGCATTTTTAGGTAATGATGCAACACCTAATGCTGCACGTGCAGGGTAAGGTTGAGCAAAATATTCGCCCATGATTTGATTAACCAATTGAAAGTTTGATAAATCAGTCAGAAAAATATTGAGCTTTGCAATATCTGCTAAAGAACCACCTGCGGCTTCACACACTGCTTTTAAATTATCAAAAACCCGTCGAATTTGCGCTTCAATGCCTTCAACCAACTCCATGCTATACGGATCTAAGCCAATTTGCCCTGATAGATATAATGTATTGTCTACTAAAATAGCTTGTGAATAAGTACCAATTGCAGCAGGGGCATTTTCAGTATGGATCACTTGGCGGGACATTGATTTCTCCTTGATTTCAAATCATTTCATCATAAAGGATGAATAGCATGCAAAGTGCATCGAAGACTCTCGATAAACATTACAGATCTTAATTTAGCACGCTTTTGCTTTTAGCGCCTCGTTAATTGAAACGGGCATGGACATCCGACTAATTCGAGGAAAACCAAATTGCATACGTAATTCACGAATGATTTGCGCAATTTGTTTACGATTATTGACCACGATATTCACATAAGTTTTATCTTCATGAGAACGGACTGATTCAACCCCAGTTTTTGCTTTACGACATAAGTAAATCAATTCTGAAATTTGTTCATCAGTTAAAACAAGGTCAATACTCAAATAAGCATTGAAGTTAACATCGTCTTCTTCTTCCGACGTCCAGTGCAAAGACATGATGTTTTCTGGATGTAAATGTTGCTCATGCAATAAATTATGACAACGTGCACGATGTACAATTAAACCACGACGAGATAAATGTCCTTGAATTGGATCTCCCAATACAGGGTTACAACAGTGCGCATACTTAACATCGACACCATCGGTACCTTGAATCAAGCGCTTAGAAGCGTGTTCCTCAGTGGTTTTGGATTGAGCAAATAAATGATTGGCGACTAGTTGCGGTAGTAGGTCACCGACTGCAATTTGTTCAAATAAGGTGTCTTTATTAGTTACGTGGCGCCACTCTAATAAATCCTTCCAATCAGCTTCAGACAAGTCTTTAGTTGAGCGACTAAATAATTTTAAAGCACGGTTAAGCGCTTGTTGCCCCACTAAACGTTGTTCATCGGGATCTTGGTCACGCAAGATGTTCTGAATCGCACGACGTGCTTTTTGGGTATTAATAAAACTTAACCAGTCTGGATTTGGTGTTGCCAATACATCGGTAATAATTTCAACCACCTGACCACTGACTAAAGGTGTTGAAAGGGGTTTAATTTCACCATTAATTTTAGCACCAACAGCATGGTTACCTAAAAACAGACTTGCTGAATACGCAAAATCAACTGCTGTAGCACCTTGAGGCAATTCATGTAGCTGTCCGTGTGGTGTATAGACCCAGATTTTTTCTTGATGTAGATAATCAAGGAGGTCGCTAAATGTAGTCTTTGCACACTCTCCCCCGACAAGAATATCTAAATTCTTCATCGACGCTTGAATCGCTGAACGACATGCCTGTGGAGCGTTTTCACCAAGAACCACCCCAAAGCGCGCTGCTTTGCGCATCAGCTCGGTTTGAATGGTTAAAGATAGTGTTGTGCGCTCACCTTTGAGTTTGATCATCAAAGATTGGTTTCCGCCTGGTAATGGCCGACGGATATGATCTTCATAATCGATGACTTGGAAATTTTCTCGTAAGGCATCAACCAATCGGTCACAATCGGCAATGCTTTGTAAAATAATTTCGAAAGCGTGGCTGTGGGTGAGTTCCTGTAAGTCAATTTCGTTTTTTACAAAGTGGCGTAATAGTTCGATATTGTTATTTTTCTTTTTGATGCGCCCTTGAATATTATAATTATTGAGCAGTTCAGCTAAGTTTTGTTCCCAAACAGATTGATATTTACAGCGCTCTGGTTTGGTTTTGAGTAAATTTTCTTGTACATCATTGTACATATCGAGATCGAGATTTTGATAACACAAATGTTCTAAGTTATCCGCCATCTCATTCATACCGACAAGGCGTGCCATGGGAACAAAAATATCAAAGGTTTCTTGCGCAATTCGTGCTCGTTTATCTGGGCGTAAAGCACCCAGTGTTGTCATATTATGATAACGATCAGCGAGTTTGATAATAATGACACGTGGGTCTTGTAAGGTGGCTTGTAGAATCTTACGAAAAGATGCTGCTTTATTATATTCTTTATCACTGGAATGGCTGAGTTTGGTCACACCATCGACCAATTCGGCCACGGTTTTACCAAATTTTTCAGAGATATCTTCTTTGGTGAAATCAGTATCTTCAATCACATCGTGTAATAGTGCTGCCATGAGTGTTTCAGCATCCATACGCATATGTGCCAAAATACAACTCACCGCAATCGGATGTAAAATATAGGGTTCACCACTTTTACGTGTAATACCATCATGCGCAATATCAGCATAATCACAAGCCGCAAGTACTCGCTCGACATCGCTTGGTTTTAAGTAAGCGTCGATAATTACATTCAACTGTTGCTTGGATTGGCTGACCTGTTGGCCTGGCATAGAACACCTATCTTAAATTACAAATTTGAAATATTTTTCCTAATGCTTTAATGAAAAGCATATTGAGCCGCTTGTCAATTTCTAGACATCAAATATATCTATTTTTTTTAACAAATAATTTGAATTTTGTCGATTGATTGGCAAAACTTTTTGCAAAATAACTGAAATAAAAAAGCCTAGTTGAAAAACTAGGCTTTTTATAAAGGCTTAGCTTATTGGAAAGAAAAACCTTCAAGATTAAGATTGTTTGCTGATAAAGCAAGGTCAAGACTAGACGTTTGGTAATCTTGATCACGTTGCTTCAAGATATCTTTAGTCACATGACCAATCGCAATTTCACGTAATGCAACAACAGTCGGCTTGTCATTGTCCCACTCAACAGTCGGTTCAATGCCTTGACGTGCCAATTGACGCGCGCGTTTGCTTGCCACTAGTACAAGCTCAAAGCGGTTGTCCACATGGTCTAAACAATCTTCAACGGTTACGCGTGCCATAAGAGTTCTCGTTTGAATACAAATTTTTTAAATAGACTGTGCAGTATAAAATGCTTTCACTATAGACTCAAGTTTTAATCGAAGCTTATTTAGAAAGCATTGAAATACGATTAAGACTGGGGTGTAATCAGTTTGGTAATTAAAGCTTGATGACGATTTGCCTGTTGATCTATTTTTAAGCGGTTGGCATTGATCACAGATTCCAAATCATGTAACGCTTTATTGAAATCATCATTGATAATGATGTACTCAAAATTGACATATTGTTGCATGTCTTCCACCGCGCAACTTAAACGATGCTCAATGACTTCAACCGAGTCTGTACCACGATTTGAAAGACGCTGACGTAAATCAAATTGAGTAGGAGGGAGGATGAAAATTTGTTTAGATTCAGGAAAAAGTTTACGAACCTGTTCTGCACCTTGCCAATCGATCTCAAGTAGCACATCATGGCCTTTCGCCAATTGGTCTCTTACCGTTGTTTGCGCAGTACCATAATAATTACCAAAAACTTCTGCATATTCAATAAAACCACCTTGATTCACTTGGTCAAGAAAGTTTTCTTTAGAGGTAAAGTGATAATGAACACCGTCGAGTTCGCCAGGTCGCTGACCACGAGTCGTATGTGAAACAGAAACGTGTAAATTGCTCACACGCTCAAGCAGCGCTTTAACGAGAGATGTTTTGCCTGTTCCTGATGCCGCAGAAACGACAAACAATAGACCCGACATGATATTTTTCCTGATATGATAAAATATCTTCTCTATTTTAGAGTAGAGCGAACACAAACAAAACTGTTTTTACACATTGTTTGTGTTTAATCGATAAAATATATCCAACCATTGAAGTGAGCATTGAGGGTTTTATGGAAATTGTATTGGCTAATCCGCGTGGATTTTGTGCAGGTGTAGATCGTGCAATTGCCATCGTCAATCGTGCGCTTGAATGTTTTAATCCACCTATTTATGTACGTCATGAAGTGGTTCACAACAAATTTGTGGTTGACGATCTACGTCAGCGTGGTGCAATTTTTGTGGATGAGTTGGATGAAGTGCCTGACGATAATATTGTTATTTTTAGTGCACATGGCGTATCTAAGGCAGTTCAACAAGAAGCAGAGCGCCGTGGATTAAAAGTCTTTGATGCAACCTGTCCATTGGTCACCAAAGTACATATTGAAGTCACGAAATATGCCCGTGAAGGAACTGAAGCAATTTTAATTGGTCATGAAGGTCACCCTGAGGTTGAAGGTACCATGGGGCAATATGACAAAAAAAATGGTGGTGAAATTTACTTGGTTGAAGATGAAGATGATGTTGCTTCATTAACAGTACATCATCCTGAAAAAATAGCCTTTGTGACCCAAACAACCTTATCTATAGATGATACTGCTAAAGTGATTGATGCTTTACGCAATAAATTCCCTCAAATTCAAGGGCCTCGTAAAGATGATATTTGCTATGCCACACAAAATCGCCAAGATGCTGTGCGAGATTTAGCCACACAATGTGATGTGGTGTTGGTTGTTGGCTCTCCAAACTCATCAAATTCGAATCGTTTACGTGAGTTGGCTGAACGTATGGGCAAGCATGCTTATCTTATTGATAATGCAGATGAGTTACAGCAAGAATGGTTTAACTCAAATCATAAGATTGGTGTGACAGCAGGGGCATCTGCACCTGAGATTTTAATTAAGCAAGTAATTCAACGTTTACAGGACTGGGGTGCGACCGCGCCACAAGAATTAAATGGTCGTGAGGAAAACATCACATTTAGTTTGCCAAAAGAGCTACGGATTCATGTAACTCAAGCTTAAATTTAAACTTTATTTTTTAAGCAGATAGCTGAGATTTCAGTTATCTGCTTTTTTATGCCTTTCGTCCAACTTGTATTGGTTTTGTAAGTATTTAAGCTATGATTTTTAATAGGGTAAAGTTTTGTTGCAATGGGGAGTAGCAATGCAAAATAATCGGGGATTCACCTTAATTGAGTTAATGGTGACGATTGCTGTTCTGGCAATTGTTGCATCGATTGCAGCACCCTCTTTTTCAAAGCTCTTAGCAACCTATCAGGCAAATAAAAGCAATGAAGAGTTAATGAAAGCACTAAAAGAAGCGAAGAGCCGTGCATCATCAATGAAAATGTCTGTGATCGTTTGTCCAAATAAAGATGGCTCGAATCAGGAAATAACAAAGACACTTTGTTTAACCAAAGCAGGTGTTAGTAGCGCCAATGCTTCAAATTTCATTGATGCAAAACGTGTCATTTTAGCCAATATTGATAAGGCTGTTAGTGTTGGTGGTGACTTAAATGTTGTTTTTAGTGCTATTGGGTCATCACTTGATAATGTGCCGAGTACCAACTTAAAGGCAAGGAAAATAACAATATGTGGTAATAAGGAAATTACCGAAATAACAGTATCAGTTATTGGAATTGTATCCTCTAAAAAGAATGGAGCATGCTCATGAAGAATAAGAAGAATCAATTGGGTGTGGGGTTGGTTGAAGTTTTAGTTGCTCTGGTTTTACTTGCGATCGGGGTTTTGGGATTTACTGCTTTACAGTTAAGGGCGGTGGACGCGACTGGTGAAGCGCTTACAAGATCTCAAGCAACCCTAATTTTGAGAGGCTTAACAGAAAGTATTCGAGCTAATCCTAATGGTCAATCTAGTTATCCTGCTGCAGTAAAAAACTATATTGGAGTGGGAGAGAAGTCTCCGAAAAAAAAATGTTTTAATGCCACATGTACGCCAGCAGAAATGGCTGATTATGATTCATATTTGGCTGCTGATGCAGCATCAAAAATCGGTATTAGTATTACAATGACGGATTGTCCAGGGGTAGGCAGTACAATAAAAAGGCAATGCTTATTCGCTGCTTGGGATGAAACTGCATCGAAATTAAAAGCAAGTGATTATAGTGCTTGTATGAGTAGCACAGGAACGTATGTGTTTACTGCAAAATGCCTAATGATGGAGGCATATTAAATGAGATTCATGACGAAGCAAAAAATAATGGGACCTCAGAAGGGTTTCACACTAATTGAGTTGATCGTTGCTCTTGCCATTGGTCTTATTATTAGCGCTGCAGCTTTGCAATTATTCACAGGTGGTTTAATTACGGCAAAAATGCAAGAAGCAAGTGCAGAGTTACAAGATAGTGGTGTGTTCGGTGTTGATTATATTGCTAGAGATATTCGTCTAGCGAATTTTGGAAATGTAAATAATCCAGTGTTAGATACAACAACACCCAATGGCGGAATTATTTTTACCAGTGCTGATCCAGCTTTAGGCAAGGCAAATCTACAGTTAAAAGATGTAAGTGCGGGATTGTTAACAAAATCAGGAGGTTCTACTGGGACGAGTTCGAGTAGTGATCAACTAACAATTATGTTTCAAGCACCCAATAAAATGATGAATTGTGAAGGTAGAGAAGTAAAGGCTAGTGAGTATGTTATTCAACGTTATTTTTTAAGGACAGATAATGGTAACTTGGCATTGGCTTGTGATGCAAACACTCCAGGAAGTAGTGTCCCTTCTATTGCTGGATTAAATGATTCAAACAATGGTGAAGTGATTATGCCGAGAGTGGATCTTGTTAGATTTTACATTGGAGCAAAAGCTGGAAACAATTTTAGCTATTACACAATTGAGCAATTTAAGACTGCAGTAAAAGGGGCGTCCTCTCCCAATATACCTAGAGTTGTCTCGATTAGAATGATGGTTTTGGTTCGCTCTAAAGATCCAATAACAAATAAAAATATAGACCCCTCTAAAGAAAGCTTTAATTTCCCTGATGGTGAAGTGACTTTAACGGATAAAAACACCAAATATTTACGACGTTTATATACAACAAATATTGCTTTAAGAAATGGCTTAGGAGAGAAGATTTATGAAACATCGAACTAACCTAAGCAAGCAGAAAGGGTCAACGATTATCGTTGTTATGATGATGTTGTTATTTTTAACAATAGTTGGAGTAATGGCGATTCGGACCTCTATGACAACATTGAATATTGCGACAAATGCGCAAATTAGTCAGCTTTCAAGCCAAACAGCTGATACACCAATTAACCAGGTTTTTTTAGAGGATTTAAATAAGCAAGTGAATCTTTCAAGTGTTATAGGTAAGGCTTTGAAAGATGCAGATACAGAACCTGGTAAAGAATATGTATTTTGCTATAAACCTAGAGTGAGTACTCGTTTTGGTTCAGTTACATCTATGGCTGTACTTAGAAATGTGAGTTCTGATGTGGAGTTGGTTGAGGGAAGTACAGATAATTTTTGTAATTTAACCACTGACTTTGGTAGTGCAAGACGAGGTGTAGTGACTCAGGTTTCTATTAAAATTCCAACAGATACATCCGATTTGCCGCCTTTGGCATTACTTGCAAGAAATATTAATGTAAGTGGTGGACAAACAATTCCACAAGGGGTAACTGAGCAAAAACGTATTCGGATGACGACAGTAGCAGTAATGCCCATTTATGCTAAAAACTTGTCCGCTGCTCAAGCATGTTTAAAAGAAAATGTGAATGATAATTCAGATGCGGAATCTAGTGCTCTGCAAACAACAGCACAATGTCTCGTAAATCTTGGTATTCCAGTTAACAGCCAAGTCCAAGAGTTTAATTTACAAACATTTATAAAAATGGTTAAGGCGCCAGTATAAATTTAGGGGAATGTAAAATGAAATCTAAAAAGCTTACGGCCTCATTGAGTTATGCAGCCAAGCAAAAAAAATTAAATTTAGGAACAGTTGGATTTACTACGTTTGTCGGTACATTTCTGATTGTATCTTCTGTCACTCAAGCAAATGATTTACAGATTTATGCTGCACCTACAGCAGGAAAAAAGACGTTAGTGATGATGTTGGATACTTCAGGCTCTATGGCTGCTTTTGATGATGATAGGTGTTATAGGATTAGAACGGAGAATAAGACATCAACAGTACCTTATGAGCGTAAATACTGTACAGATTGGTATGGTACTAAAGTAGGCTATGATCGATTAACACGTTTAAAAGATGGAATGTTTGCATTTTTAAATAGTGATGAGGCTTCATTAAGACAAGTTCGTGTTGGTTTAGGGAACTATTCTACCAATGGTGATGGTCGGAGTGGTCAAATTTTGGTGCCTGCCAAAGAGCTAGGAGCAGTGAATTCTACACAAAGAACAGCTCTAAAAAATGCAATTAAAGATTTGACGGCAGGTGGTGTCACACCAACAGCCCATGCCTATGCAGAAGCAGCAGCATATTTAATGGGAACAAACACCTTACAATCCATCTATTTAAATAATGCCCCTTTCCTCTTTTCATATTATTACAGGGGGAGCCTTAGATATTCTCAATGTAATGAGTGGAATAATGCGGGAACAGATTGTATTTCTTGGACTGCAGCAAGTTCTACCAATACGAGTGGTTTAATAGCTCAAAAATGTAGCGCAAATGGCTATGATGATGGCACTTGTTATAATAAAACAGGTATTGTTTTATATGCCAATAGTGATAGTGGATTTACAAAATCTTCAAATGATACAAAAGTCGCTGATAATACAACCTATAACTCTCCACTTCCTGCTGTTGCTGATCGCCAAAGCTGTGATGGGCAAGGGGTGTATATTCTTTCCGATGGTGCGGCCAATTATACAACTGAAGCTAGATCAAGTCGCTTAATGGCAACCACGCTAGATACATTTGGTGATAATTTTAGTTGTACTGGCGGACTCGTAGAAGCCTATGACGGAGATAGTCCAGGTGGTTGGCGTTGTATGGGAGAATTTGCAAAAAAACTATTTAATAAAACCAAGAATCCAACAGGTGTCTCTATCCAAACTTCTTTTGTAGGTTTTGGTAATGAAATGAATGATCTGAGGAATGGCTATGTAGAAAATGCCTGTAGGCTTAGTTCCCGAACACAAGATGATCGAAAATCAGATGATCAATGTTCTCCTACAGCACCGAGTTATAAAACCCCTAACCCTGGTTATGGTAATGGCGGGTTTTTTATTGCTAAAGATTCAAGTGAAATTACCAACAGCGTAATTAAATTTATTGATAATTTAGGAAAAAATCTAATTAGTCCATTATCAACGGGGGCGATTTCTGTTCCTGTAGATGCCTTAAGTCCACAATCCTTCCAACCTTATGGATATTTGAGAGCTTTAGAACCAAAACCAGGGACTCAGAATATCACTTGGACGGGGAACTTGAAAAAATACAGTATTCAAGGTGGCGCTTTAAAATCAGGAAGCAACTTTGTTTTCCAAACCAATGGATTGCTCAATCCAAGTTCTCAAGATATTTGGAACAGTACCTCTCTAACTGATGGTGATGGTGTTACAGCGGGTGGTGTCTATTCAAAAATTAAATTACCAACAGTAGTAAGTCCTAATGGCTATAGACCGCTTTTTTCAGATATTAAAAGTGTCGCATCAGGTGGAGTAATTACTTCCACAGGTAAAAATTCAGATTTATTTTTAGTCACTCAATCTGCCACCACTGCAACAAATTTACTGGACAAGTTTAAGACAGACAGCAGGTTAAAAAATTTAACATTAGATATTCAGTTAAAATTATTAAATTATTTAGGTTATGACTTAAACCTAAGCTCTACACAGCTTCCAAATAGCCTAGATACCCCTAAAGATGCTTTCACATCTATGGGGGCAAGTATTCATTCTTTTCCAGTACAAATGACTTATAAGGGAACATTAGATGCAGATGGCAATTTAAAGTCTACCCGTGATCAGTCTGTACTTTATGGCAGTATGGAAGGTGCCTTACGTATCGTCAATTCTTTGACTGGTGAAGAGCAGATGGTATTTGTTCCTACTGAAATTTTGCAGGACAGTACTTTATCAAAAGCGCTAAGGAAAGATGAGTCAGATCTAAATGGTGTTACACAAGGGATTAATGGCGCTTGGGTTGCAGATTCAGATTATAAGGTGACTGGCGGAAATGATACAGAAACCTCAGTCGTTGCAAATAAAATGAATGTATATGGTGGTATGCGTATGGGGGGGAAAAGCTATTATGGCTTAGATGTCCTTAATCCAAGCGCACCTAAATTACTTTTCCGTATTCTTGGTGGGACAGGCGACTACACTCGTATGGGGCAAACTTGGTCTAAACCTGTACTAGCCAATATTCGATATAACAACCAAATTACTCGAGTGATGATTGTGGGTGGTGGTTATGATATGTGCTATGAGAATCCAAGATTTAAACTGAATTCATCAAATTCCAATACAGATTATCCATCTACCTCATGTAACAATAAAGCACAGGCAGATGGTAATGCTGTTTATATCATCAATGCAAAAACGGGTGAGAGAATTTGGTGGGCGAGTAATACTAATGCGAATACCAACAATGCAAATATGACCCATAGTGTGGTGAGTAGAATCAGTACTCTGGATCGTGATGGAGATGGCTTAGTTGATAACCTCTATTTCGGTGATTTAGGCGGGCAAGTATTTCGTGTTGATTTAAATAATGCCAAAAATACTCCAGTAGCATCCTTTGGGAAAAGAGTTGTTCGTTTAGGAAATCTTGCAACAAAAGCGGATGGAACAAGTATTACAAATGGAGATCAACCTCGTTTCTATCAACCACCAACGTTAACTGTACATGATGAAGCGGCCTCAACTTTTGTTATGGTTGGTATTGCATCTGGTGATCGTAGTACCCCCTTGGATGTTTCACCGAATAAAGGTCGTGAACTCATGTTACCTCTGAATGAGTTAACTGGACGTCCATCAAATAAAGTTTATGGACTCATTGATCGCGATATTGCTGATAGTGGGTTGATTACAGGTATCAAAGATCCTCAGACAGGTGTTTATAAAGACATTGATCTAAAATCTATTGATATTACTTTAAAATATTTAAAAGAAAATCCACAAAACATAACAGGTATCATTTCTTCGACTTTTTTCCCATACGCTAAAACAGGGATGCAAGGATGGTATCGTTCACTCTCTAGTGATCAGAATGGAAATCCGGTATCTGGTCGAACAGCTGGTGGGGTAAAAGCATTTGAAGAAGAACCTGTTGCAATGACAGGTAGGCTTATTGTTCCAGTTTATGACCCAGAGGGGACAGGTATTGTTGATAAACAAAACCCTTGTCAGCCTCGAATTATTGGTGAAAGTAATACTCAGCAGTTCTGTTTGCCGTATGGGGCTTGTTTAGATTCAAAAGGCGTCGTCGATTGGAACCTTGAAAAAAGTACTGGTTTTCAAATTGTAGATGGCAAGAACCAAAACATCTTAGGGCCTGGTATTCAAGGCATTACTTTTGGTCCAGATGATACTGGTGGTGGAAATAATACTGGTAATAATTGTGGTGCCTTAACTTTGCTGGGTTTACAACAAGGAAAAGGAAGATGGGAGTGTAATAAGATTTTAAACCCAATCCGATGGTATGAAAAATATGTTGAAGCTAAGAAGAATTAATCGATATGGAACTGTGACAAGCCAAGCTTGTCACAGGAATACTTATGGTTTTACATTAATAGAACTAATGGTTGTCATTGTTATCATTACAATTTTAGCAGCTATTATTTATCCAAACTATCAAGATCATGTTCGGCGGGCGGCAGCGGCGCAAGCTCAACAGGAAATGCAGAAAATTGCAAATCAGTTAGAGATATTTAAATCTAAGAATCTCACTTATCAAAATTTTGATTTAAAAAATTTATATAGTTCAAACTCGTCCGAAGTGATTTCAGTTCCTGTTGGATCAACTGGAGATAATATTAAATACAAAATTACACTTAACGATTTATCTAGTCAGAACTTATCGCTGATGAATTCAAGTGTATCTGGATTTGGTTGGGCAATAAAAGCAGAAAGTACAGACGTTAAAAACTATAATTTACTTATGACGAGTGAAGGGCTTCGTTGTAAAACCAAAGATAGTGTCACTTTTATAGCGTGTACAGGTAGTGATGTTACATCATGGTGAAAATTATGAAATCAAAAGGTTTTACATTAGTTGAGCTATTAATTGTTGTTGCAATTATAGGAATTTTAGCTGCAATCGCTTATCCGTCATATCAAGAATATATTGTTCGAACAAATCGAGTTGATGCACAAAGTGAAATGCTTCAGATTGCTCGAAATTTATCCAATTATAAAATGGCGAAAGGCACATATAAAGATGCGAAATTGGAAAACGGAGCATTTGAAGAAGATTATCCGAGTACAGGAGCGACAAAATACAAAGTTAAGTTAGAAATTCCTACAGATAATTTAACATGGTCTTTAACGGCTACCCCAATTTCTGGTTCACAACAAGATGGGAATGGGGATATCGGATTAAATAGCCAAGGGCAGAAATGTTGGACCAAAGGCTCAACCTGCACCCCATCAGCAACTACAAATTGGGATGGCAGATAAAAATCAAATTCAAAATTGTGGATAAATAAAATTTGATCTTTCTTTCAAGCCAAAGATAACGTAAAATATCGCCCTCTATGAAAGGGGTTTGAAATGTGTCGATGGTCGGTACAAGGATAATCCGTAAAAACTATAAGGTTCTATCATGGTTGTAATTCGTCTAGCACGCGGTGGTGCTAAAAAACGTCCGTTCTATCAAGTAATCGTAACTGATAGCCGCAATGCGCGTGACGGTCGTTTCATCGAACGTATTGGTTTCTTTAACCCTACAGCTCAAGGTAAAGCAGAAAAACTTCGTTTAGATGCTGATCGTTTTGCTCATTGGGTTGCTCAAGGCGCTCAACCGTCTGAACGTGTTGCTTCTTTAGCTGCTCAAGCTAAGAAAGCTGCAGCTACTGCATAATTAAACCTTTAATTAGGCAGTAAGCCCATGACACCAGCACAGAATGTGCCCGAAGATCGTATTCAGATTGGACAGCTACGTTCAGCATATGGATTAAATGGGTGGCTCTGGGTCTATTCCAATACAGAACCTATGAGCAACATATTTGACTACCTCCCTTGGTACATTGAGACCAAAGAAGGTTGGCAAATTGTAGACGTAAAACGTTGGAAACCACATGGCAAAGGCTTGGTTGTTTCGTTGAAAAGTGTGAGTGATCGCACTGCAGCAGATAACTTAGTTGGTGCTAATGTTTGGATTTCAAAATCGCAACTGCCTCAAGCAGGCGTGGACGAGTATTACTGGTCTGATTTAAAGGGTCTAATTGTATTAGGTCTGAATGATGAAGAGCAGGAAGTAAATCTTGGTCAAATCCATGAATTGTTTGAAACAGGCGCCAATGATGTCATGGTTGTTCGTGCAACAGCAGATAGCATCGATGGCGAAGAGCGAATGATTCCATGGCATAAAGATGTGGTACAACGCGTTGATCTCGAAGCTGGTCGTATCTATGTCAATTGGGGCGTAGATTTCTAATCCGATAAGGATTGGCGCAGCAGGAAAATAGAGGAGTCTGCGATGTTTTTTGCAGTCATTACGCTTTTTCCTGAAATGTTTGAAGCGATTACAGCGTACGGAATTAGCGGGCGAGCAGCAAAGCGTGACATTGTACAAGTTCATTGTATCAATCCGCGAGAATTTGCTGAAGGTAACTACAAACGAGTGGATGAACGTCCATTTGGTGGTGGTCCTGGTATGGTGATGATGGCTGAGCCATTGGCAAAAGCCATCCACCATGCGAAAGAACTTGCAAAGCAAGCAGGTGCAGTTCAGGTTCCTGTGGTGTATATGTCACCGCAAGGACAGACCTTAAATGAACCAGCAGTACAGCAATTTGTTGAATATGATGGATTAATTGTACTGTGTGGACGTTATGAGGGTGTTGATGAGCGTTTGATCCAAAAATATGTTGATCAGGAATGGTCAATAGGTGATTACGTATTATCAGGTGGCGAACTCCCTGCGATGGTTTTATTAGACAGTATTATTCGACGTTTGCCGAATACCATGTCAGATGAACAATCTGCAGTGCAGGACTCTTTTGTGGATGGTCTTTTAGATTGCCCACAATATACCAAGCCAGATCATTTTGAAGGTTTGGATGTTCCTGAAGTACTTAAGTCAGGGCACCATGCCAATATTGAAAAATGGCGGTTTTTGCAACGCTATCAACGCACTTTAGAACGCCGACCTGAGTTGGTGGAACAAGTTGAGTTGACCAAGCAGCAAAAAAGATGGCTAAAAGATGAGCGATGGTAGGCAAGCATTGATTATGTTTGTTTGAACGCGAGTCAGAAGCTGTACTTCTAAGTCAGGAAATAGCAATAATTCATGATTATTGCCCTGAGGAATTTAAGTTCCATAAGAAGTCGGCTTCGAGAAAATACTTATTTTTAAGTACTTATATTAGGCTCTTTATTGATCTGAGTAACATCAGAAGTAAAGGGAAAGATAAACGGGTTGATACGCGATTTAGCCTCTATCCCCAGCGGTTGTGCAGACCTCTTCTGTCCCGCAAAACGGAGATTCCCACAATGAGTGGTAAACATCCTTTAGTTCAAGCAATTGAAAACCAACAGTTAAAAACTGATATCCCAGCTTTTGCTCCTGGTGACACAGTTATCGTTCAAGTAAAAGTAAAAGAAGGTGAGCGTGAGCGTCTTCAGGCTTTTGAAGGCGTAGTAATTGCGAAGAAAAACCGTGGCTTGAACTCTGCGTTCACTGTACGTAAAATTTCTAGCGGTGTTGGTGTTGAGCGTGTATTCCAAACTCACTCTCCAATTGTTGCTAAAATCGAAGTGAAACGTCGTGGTGACGTTCGTCGTGCTAAGCTTTATTACCTACGTGAATTGTCTGGTAAAGCTGCTCGTATTCGTGAAAAATTACCAGCACGTAAACAAGGTTAATTTTAACTTTGCTTTACAGCTAAAAAATGCGCCAAATGGCGCATTTTTTTATTTCTTGCTTCTGTTAAAGCCCTTGTAATTTTAGACGATTGGTATGTTCACGGTAGACCTGCACTGGGTCTGGTGAAAAAATTGCACGTAATCCTAAAACTTGATTGACCTCATCTAAGTGGTTCCAGCGGTAATCATCCCGAATAGTTTTACCAAATTTAGCACTACATCGTGAGACTAAACCATCATTATCACGACCAGCGTTAATCAAGAGACTTGTACCAAGTAGAGCAGAATCCAAGTCTAGAAGATTTGTAACAGCCGTATTGCCGGTAAATGAGTAAAATTGAATTCCTTTTTCTTGATACGCCCCTTCACCACAAGTTGTGTTACCGACACCCATGGGAAATTTACTGTTAAAGAGTGCAGAACCTTCAATAGTTAAGCTTTTCCCACCCGCCAAGGCATCATGAGGGAGTTCATTGGGATTAAGACCTTGTGCCCAGACAATTGCTTTTGAAAATAAGTTTACGATACTTACCAATGGGCCTTGGATCGGTGTGCCTTCTACGCTTAAGACTAGGTTTGCAACAGGACTGCCTTTCTGTGGAGAGCCAACAGCTGTGACAGAAGCAATTTGATTAGGCATAATACCTGCGACATAGCGGCTGGTTGGACCGCCATGAGAATGTCCGATCAGATTGACTTTTTGACTGCCAGTAATTGCTAGAATCTCTTCCACTTGTTGTGCCAATTGCTCACCGCGCACTTCGGTAGAATTAAAAGGAGATACTCGTGTGGCCCACGTATTGGCGCCGTTACGAGCCAAATCTGGTAAAATTTGATACCAGTAGTCTAATCCTAAAACATCGCCAACACGAATAAACCCAGCCATACCATGCACAAATACCACAGGATATTTGGTTTTTGCATACTCAGAATTTACTTTGCTAACAGTCACTTGTTGCGCATTAGATGCATGTGCAGTTGTTAATGTACTCGTCAGAAGTAGACTGGCGATAATACGTCCATATTTCATTTTAAAGCTCCATCTATTTTATTATTTGGGGGTTTTAATACCTCAATCTTAAATTTATTGAGTGTAATATATTAATTTTGATCATGTTTTTTTGGATTGTAACTTTGGTTTCTTCGGTTTTTAAATCTAAGTTCAAATCAGATTCTGGAATTCGAAATTCAATACGATGTTGAGTATCAAAAATGGTTCCAGAATCATTAACTATTCAACTATAAAATAGACTGAATGAACAGTACATTTTATCGCCTCTCATCGGCAATATTTACAAGCCTTGTAATTTCAGACGATTGGCATGTTGACGGTATTGATCAAGCGGGTTTGGCGCAAAAAATAGGCCATGTAGTCCTAAAATTTGATTGACTTCATCCAAGTGAGTTTGTCGGTAATTGTCTCGGATTACTTGCCCATAATGGCTATTACAACGACTAACTAAACCATCATTATCTAAATTTTTATAAGACAACGGTGCCAGCGTAGAGATTACGCCATCAACAACATCCAAAATGTTGGTGAATTGAGCCGTACCCGTCCAAGAATAATGATAAATACCATTGGCTGTCACTTTTTGACCATCGCCACAGTCTTTTGGAATTGCAGCACTTGGATATTTTGCATTGAACTCAGCAGAGCCTTTCTCACTGATACTTTGTAAAGAGTTATTAAGGCTTATAGAAAGGGAAGGATTACCTTCAAGCAGTGTAATCACAGGTGCTAAGATATATTGACCGAGAATTGTGAGAAGCGCATTTACACCTCGATTATTTACAATATCGTCAGCGACCTTAGAGCCTTTAATTGTTCCTGCAACAGCAGTTAAAGAGGCGACTTTTGTTGGTGCAACGATTTCTATATAGCGAATTGTTGGTCCACCATGACTATGCCCAATAAGATTGACCTTGGGCGAGCCAGTCAGTGCGATCACTTCATCGACTTGCTGTAAGAGCTGTTCACCCCGAACTTGTGTCGATTCCAATGGGGAAACTTGAGTCGCATAAACTTTTGCGCCATTACGGGCTAAATCAGGGAGGATCTGATAGAAATAATCTAAGCCAAAGGATGAGGTTCCTAGACGGGTAAAACCGAACATTCCATGATTAAAGACAATGGGGTATTTAGTTTTTGCATAGTCTGAACTAACATAACGTGGGTTTACCGTTTGTAATCCAGACGCAGATGCAGTCATCGAACTGAGTCCAATGATTAAACTTAGGGCGAGAATATTGATGTTAAATTTCATTTTAAAATACTCTTTTTGTTTTAAGTGAATTATTGATCAACAAGTAGTCTATGTTGCAAGCTAAAATTTGCTTACAACCCTTATGATTTCAAGCGATGGGTATGTCATCATTTTCATTATTACCCGAAACCAAAAGTGCGAGTTGCATTAAAGCTTTGTTAATCCCTAACAAATTTCTAGTCTTTGTTAACCCTCCTATGAGATTGTCATAAATATTATTTTCAAATTTATATCATCAAGTTTAGCAGCATCTTTGATATGTGAAATTCCATAAAATTCTTACGCTTAGATTTAAAATCAAAGACGTAGAATGTGGCATAAACTCAGAATTAAATATTTTTTGTTTCTGACTTTTTATCATTTTATGGCTGCTTTAAATATTTATAGACTAATTCGCAAAAGGTAGTTTGCCTCCTTGATCATGCACTGTTTCGAAAGTTTGTAATCTGAGTTGTTCTTGCTGATTTGCAAATTGTTGTGCTCTTAATTGTTCTACAGCACGCTGTTTGGCTGAGTCACTCAGATTACTTTTGAGGATGTTGTCACGCGCAGCAAGGTATTGATTAACTTTGCCTTTCCAATCACTTCTTTGTACATCAAGTGTTTCTAAGCGTTGTGTCGCTTCTGGTCCCACTAGATTGGTGCGCATTTGACGAAGCTCTTCCGCAGAACCACCACGTGCCTTAATCTCCGCTGTCAATTTTCTTAAGTCTTCAAGTTGATTTAGTTGTTTTAAGTTTTCTTTCCAGTCTTCTGGAAGTTGCTCGAAAAGTTCTTTGAGTTTTTGCGCTTTTTCAGCCGTAGATAATTTTTGATTATCCATAATTTCTAGACGGTCTACAGTATATTGGTCATAGGTGTCCTGTGTACCGAATAAGCCTTGAATTTCATAATTTGAGAAGAATTTTTTTCTTAAGTTTTGAGTGTTGACCAAGATCTGCTGATAGTACTTTGCACTTTCTTTATCTGCAGTGGGTGCTGGTAAATCGCCTAATTTACTTCTGTAATCGATATAACGTGTCCATAGATTATTTAATTGCGATAACACAGGCTCTTTATAGCTGATTTTGGTATAACTGAGAAAATCTGCTTTGATTTGCTCAATGGTTTTTTCACCATATTGTGTAATGAAATATTCAAAACAATCTTTGGTCTGCTCATTAACAATTAAACGATTGGAAGCATCAGCGCGGATTTGACAATTGATTTGCGTATCTTGTTGGCTTTTACTGGCAAAGTTCTGTGCTTCAGATGCAGCGAGCTGAGTTGAAGTCAATGGTCCAGTCTGCTGCTGAAGTGCTTTTTCAGATGTTGATGTTGTTTCAGTAGACTCTGTATTGGGTTTTAGCCAAAAAATCACGGCTAAAAGAATGATCAAGAGACTACCAATGATTATCCCAATCATTTTTTTAGATAGATCCATCTAATATTCCTACAATTTTTAGTCTTTTTATTGAAAATAAAATTTGCCATAGAATTCTAAATTTCAAACAGAAAATTTGTAAAAATAGACGAATGGTTTTTGCTAAAATAGCGCATTATTCTCCGTATTCAGACCAATATGTCTTCAAAAGCTCAGAAAATACCGCGTCGCCATATCAGTGGTGTTTTTTTATTGAATAAGCCTTTGGGCATTAGTTCAAATGCCGCGTTACAAAAAGTACGTTGGTTATATCGAGCTCAAAAGGCAGGGCATACAGGAGCGCTTGATCCTTTGGCATCAGGACTGTTACCAATCTGCTTAGGTGAAGCGACTAAATTTTCACATTATTTGTTAGATTCTACCAAGCGCTACCAAACAACCATTCAGTTAGGCCATAGCACGACAACTGGTGATGTAGAAGGCGAAGTTTTACTTGAAAAAGATGTCCCTGAATTAAGCCAAGAAAGTATTCAACAGGTTCTGGCTCAATTTACTGGGGATATTCAACAAGTTCCTCCGATGTATTCAGCCTTAAAAAAACAGGGTCGTCCTTTATATGAGTTGGCTCGTCAGGGAATTGAAATTGAACGTGATGCACGGCCGATTCATATTTTTGCCATTGAGTTGCTTGAGTTTACCCCACACAGCCTGACTCTGGATATTACCTGTTCTAAAGGAACTTATATTCGTGTTTTGGGCGAAGACATTGCCAAAGCACTGGGGACATTTGGTCATTTAACATATTTAAATCGAACTCAAACTGGTCATTTTGATTTGATTCCGGAATATACCATTGAATATCTGGAAAGCCTGACTGAACAAGCGCGTGAAGCTTTGTTGCTACCTGTATATGCACCAATCGATCATTTCCCTAAAGTTCAAGTACCTGAAGGACGTGCGGAATATTTTTGCCGCGGTATGGAAAGCAATATTGAACATGTTGCCTCAACCGAAGTCTTGGTTTTTGATGCTGATAAATGTTTAGGATTGGCAGAAATTACAGATACAAAACGTTTAGTGCCTAAACGTGTTTTAAATCTTTAATTCCGTTTCATCGTTAGAAAATTACTCAGTTTAAATTTAAGCCTGATTAAGCCAAAGTACGGTTAAGTCTCCCAGCGTTAATAGACGCCTTTAAAAGATAAGTGAATGTTATGGAATTTGATATCATCCTCAGTTTGGTGTTCTTTGCCTTTTGTGCAGGGGCAATTGATGCTGCCGTTGGAGGTGGAGGGCTGATTCAAATTCCTGCATTAATGGGGGCTTTACCGCATTATCCTACTGCTACAGTTTTTGGAACCAATAAACTGGCTTCGATTTGTGGAACAGCATCGGCTGCTTTTTCATATTTAAAACAAGTCAAAATTCAGTGGAAACTGTTGGCGGTGATTGGAATCACGGCATTTATTAGCTCATTTGCTGGCGCTGCTTGTGTCTCACTTATCCCCCAAGAAATTTTGCGACCATTTGTATTGTTTATGCTGATTGTGATCGCAATCTATACATTTTTTAAAAAGCAATTTGGACAAGTCCATTTTCAACAAGAAATCACCCATAAAATGTTATTGATCGCGGGTGTGGGTGGCTTATTAATTGGCTTTTATGATGGGATATTTGGACCGGGCACAGGTAGTTTTTTCATCTTCTATTTTATTCGTTATCTGAAAGTTGACTTTTTACATGCGTCGGCGCTTTCAAAAATTGGTAATTTCATGACTAACTTTGCCGCACTGAGTTTCTTTATTCCCACTGGACATGTGTTATTTCAATTGGGTCTACTGATGGCTGTTGCCAATGTATGTGGTTCATTGGTTGGTGTGAAAATGGCGCTGAAATATGGCAGTGGTTTTATTCGAATTTTATTTTTGATTTTGGTCAGCATTTTGATTTGTCGCTTGGCCTATCAAATGTTTATTGCGTAATTTCGCAGATGCTCTCGTTAATTTTTTTGATACAAAAAAGCTTAAATTTTGTCAGGATTTTTTTTGATTAGTCTTCTAATATTGTTGGTTTCTTGATCGAAAATTACAAACCGAAGCAATGGAAGGCAAATATCATAAAAAGAGGGATTTAGATGAATATATTTGAGGCTTTGAGAGAAAGCCATATCATTCAGAAGGATTTGTCAGAACAGTTAGCGCATACCTCAGGCGATAGCCCTGAACGAAGGAAAATTTTTAATTTATTAAAAAATGAACTATTTGCCCATGCGGTTGCGAAAGATCGCTATTTTTATATGCCGTTAATGATGACGGATTCAGGTTTAAATATTACCCGTTTGGCACTTGCTGAACATCATGAGATGGATGAAATATTACAGTCGCTAGAACAAACTGATTTTAGCCACTCACGTTGGTTGGTTTTAGCGAAACGATTATCTGAAATCATCGCGCATCATATTCAACAAGAAGAACATTCTTTTTTTCAAAAAGCCGTAAAAATTTTAGATGAAAATCAAAAATTAATCTTAGCGAAGAAGTATTTATCCGAATATAAAAAGTATAAAGCAAAAGACCTTATCCGCTTGGTGGGCTAAACCTGTTGGTTATCAATTCATTTTTGTACGTTTAAATCATAGATGATTATCCTACCGTGGAGCGACATGGATGTTGCCGTGGGACGGGGGTACATGATGTATCTCTCGCCCAACATGAGCAAAAACAAAGCAGGGCTTTGTTTGCAGCGCAAGATTTGGTATCCCCTACGAAAAGTGTGGCATTCCAAATTTTTATAATTAAATAATTTATTTCTACATATCATTGATTTAATTTGGAATATTAAGTAATAAGAATTATGCTCTTGTGTCTGAGTTTATTGACAGGTTGGCTATATCATTTATTTACGCTGATCTTCTTTTCTTCCTAAAAACCGCGTAAATATGGTCGGGATTATGTATTACTGGCAGTGTGTTAGCATTGATAATGTTTTAATGAGCATTTGAGCTTTTCGCCGCTCTAAATGTTACTCCTACCGATGCAATCATAATGCAGACTAAAGCAACGGTTTGCCAAGCAGTAATATGTTCATTCAGTAATACCATACCTGAAATTGCGGCAAGAGCTGGAGATAGACTCGATAAAGTACCATAGCTCATTTTGCTTAATTGTTTTAAAGCAAGCAGATCTAAGGCATAAGGAATGGCGGTTGCTAAAAGTGCAATCAGCAAGGCTTTGCCCCAGTACTGTGTTTGTAGTAAGGCATCTGGGTTGTGAACGGCACTGATTGGCAGCATAACCAAGGCAGACAAGACGATTGCAATACTAAGCGCATGCATACCAATATTTTGTCGTACAACTTTTTGCCCGAAATAGATATAACTCGCCCAGCATATGCCCGCACCCAAAGCAAAAGCAGCACCAAGATAGGAAAAATTATGTTGTGTCGCATCTTGCCAAGGCACCATCAGTGTAATACCGATGATGGCAAGAAACACCCAAATATAGTCACCTTTTCGCTTAATCGAAAGTAGTGCCAAAGTTAATGGACCTAAAAACTCTAAACCAACTGCAATGCCTTGAGGTAATTTCCCTAAAGAGGCATAGAACAGCACATTCATCAAACAGACTGAACCACTATAGTAGAGCAGTTCATTCCATCTGAGATAAGGTAAACGTTTTATAATTTTCCAAGAACGGAACATTAAAATAATTAAAATAGAAGCAAAACATAATCTTAAGGTAACCACAGTAATCGGATCTAAAACCTCAAATAACTGTTTTGCAAATGAGGCACTGATCTGATAAGCCACCATAGATAAGACCATGAAAAGCACAGCAGTGAGTTGAGAGTTTGGCATATCTAAGGTGAAGAAAAATATTGCGCAGATTTTAACACTTTCTAGGTTTTATTTAAGTATTTCGAGAATAGATGAATGTTGATTCAACATTTCCCTTTGAGATTCAGCTAACTCATCTGTAAGATGGGGATGATTATACTTGCAATGGCACATGTGTTAGGAATAAAAGATGTCAGGAAATACGAATAAAACTGAAAATTTAGACTTAAATGGAACAGAACATTCACAAGCAGAAGCTTGGTATATCGACGTACTTAAACTAGAACAACAAGGGGTTGCTCAAAATGAGCAAGATGCCCAAGCACGTGTTGATTTGTTGGTCAATGCATCCAATCAGAATTTTGCACCTGCAAGTACCTTGTTAGGGCAGTGGCATGTTTTAGGCCGTTATCTGAATCAAAGTGTTCAGTCTGCCATTCTTTTTTTTCAACATGCAGCAAAGCTTAATCATGCACTTGCCCATTTAGAACTTGCTTATCTAGGGTTGAATAATGCCACCGATCATCTGACAAAAGCACAAGCATTAATTCATTTACAACGGGCGGTTCAACTGAATCACCCAGAAGCGATTTTTGTTTATGCCCAACAGCAATTGTCACAAGATTTACAGTTAGCTTATCAACTACTTTTAGATAATTATTTAAAAAATCAGCATCAAAATAGTTTGAAGTTTTTGGTCGAATTTTCAGGCTTTGATCCAATCAAAGTTCAAAATGAATTATTGAAAATTGCAGAAAAAGATTATTTTGCCTGTGCTTTATTGGCATTTAGTTATTTAAAACAAAACAACCCTGATGTCGCTTTTAAATATGCCAATTTCGCACAAGAAAACAATGATCCATTTGGTTGCTATGTTTGTGCACTTATCGAACAGCAAAGTGCTAAAGTGGATGCCACAGTTGTACAAGAACATTTACTTAAAGCGGCAAAAAATGGACATATTGAATCCGCCTATTTAGCCGCCGTGACGCTGTTAAAAAACTCGGAAAATGCCAAAACTGAGCAAAAGCAAAAAGAATATGCAACGCTGGCTTTTGATTTATTATTACATGCTGCGGTTTCAGGCAATGTTCCAGCTCAATACTCTTTAGCGCAGTGTTTACGTTATGGGATGGGAACTGAGAAAAATCTTGATCAAGGCATTTCTTGGTTAGAACGTGCTGCAATGCAAAACCATCCAGACGCACAGTTTGAATTGTCGATGTTATTACCGTTAGAACATGAACATCATCTCCCATTATTAAATTCAGCCGCAGAGAAAGGGCATGTGCAGGCTATGCTGTGTATGTCGATTTTTGAACAACGTCAAAACAATGCGGATGGTGCACTACTTTGGTTAAATAAAGCCAAAGAACTAAAAGTTCCACGTGCATTCTTTCTGCTGGCGCAAATGTATCAGGAAGGTAAGTGTGTCGAGGTGGATCTAAGCCAAAGTGCAGATTTGTTTAAACAAGCGGCTGATCATGGCGATATCGACTCTTATTTTGAATTATTTAAAATTTATAAAGATGGGATCGGGGTGCGTAAAGATAAAAAAACTGCCAGCAAATATTTGGATTTAGCCAAAAAAAACCAGCATATTGAAGCAGCTTCAATTGAGTTTTAATCAAAGATCAATCTATGTCTGAGTTATCGCAACACAACCTATCTCATGTTGAAACCTATACCCATCACACAGGGCGCTTGTTTGTGGTGGGAGACCTACATGGTTGTTATGATATGTTGATGCAACAGCTTGAACGAATTCAATTTGATTTTCAAAAAGATCTATTGATTGCTGTGGGGGATCTTGTTGATCGAGGTCCTGACAGTTTGCAATGTCTGCAACTGATTACTGAGCCTTGGTTTAAAGCCATTTTAGGTAATCATGAAGAAATGTGCTTACTGTCGCAGATCGATCCAATGATGAAAGATATGCATACGCATCATGGTGGAAAATGGTTTTATGCATTAAGTTCAGAACAGCAACAACAAGTCATAGATCAATTAAACACTTTACCCATACTGTTAGAAGTCATTTATAAAAATAAGAAATATGGTTTTGTGCATGCGGATATTGATGTAAATGATTGGGATGCATTTAAAGTTGCAACACGGTCTAAAAGTAGAGAGTTGGCTTTATGGGGCAGAGGGCGAATTAAAAATAAACGCTTTATGCGTTATTCAACTGTTGTTGGTGTGGAACAGGTTTTTCTAGGGCATACAGTAGTTGATTTTGTCACCAAGAAGCATAATTGCTATTTTTTAGATACAGGTGCTTGTTTTGGAAGTGAATTAACGCTTGTTGAAATAGATCAAAATGTGCCAATAGAAAACCAAGTCTTTGTGCTCAAATCATGAGTTAACACTCATCCATCATTTATTTCAATTTTTGGCATGGTTTATTCTATATCCCGTGCTTTTTGTGCGGTTACGGTGCAACCAATCGATGCACTAATGATAGTGGCTAAGGCTAACCATTGTGTCCATAATAATTGTTCATTTAAGAAAATAAATCCTGAAAATGCTGCAATTGCAGGTTCTAGGCTCATTAACGTGCCAAAGCTTAAAGCAGATAAATTTCTTAATGCAATCATTTCCAATGAAAACGGCAATGCACTTGCTAAGATCGCCAACGCAATAAAATAAATTAAATTTGAAGGTTCAAAAACTTTTAAAGGCATCCCTGAAAATAAGGCAATTGGCATTAAACACAACATACCTACAAACATCCCCAAGCATACGGTATGGTTTCCAGAAACTCCTGAAGGTCGTTGACCTGCAATAATATACAGCGCCCAGCAAGTGCCAGCAGCTAAGGCAAAGGCAATGCCAATAGGATCGAGAGTTTGCTTTGCCTGATCAAATGGAAACAGTAAAACTAGTCCAAGTATCGCAAGTCCGACCCAAATAAAATCGAATTTTTGCCGTGCATGAAATAGAGCCACACTGAGCGGGCCAATAAATTCAAACGCTACGGCGATTCCGAGCGGAATACGATGAATCGATAAGTAAAATAAAGCATTCATTCCTGCAAGGGCAATACCATAACTGATGATGGATGACCATTTCACCTGTTTAAAATTGACCTGCCAAATTTTAAAAATCACGGCTAAAATCAATGAGCCGAGTAATAAACGCATAGCGGAAATGGTTATTACTGGAAATTGATCAAATAATGTTTTTGCTAATGCACCACTACTTTGCATACTGATCATGGCAATGAACAATAAAACTATAGCTTGAAGGTGTGGTGCATTTTTAAAATTTGGCATTCTTTCTAGAATTTAGACTCAGGACTTGGCGGAAAATATCTGCAATAGACTTCTTATTTAAAACAATTTATATGAAAAAGTAATGTAATTTGAAAGCCTATTGAGTTCTAGATAGTACACTGTCTTTGTAGAGTAGAGGGAGAGAAGATGCTAAATAGTTTATTGATCAAATCATTTAACTAACGAAAGAAGTCATTTGAAAGAGAAAGACCTCAACCAGATTTATAAGCCCAATAAAAAAACCACAGGCAAATACCTGTGGTTTTCTAGCTTTCGTCGTCTTAGAACAATACGCGAACGCGGATTGTGCCTTCAACTTCCTGAAGTGTATCAAGCGCTTCTTGAGATGCAGTTGCGTCTACATCCATCACCAAGTAACCCACATCACCTTTAGTCATTAATGACTGACCAGAAATGTTGATGCCGTGTTCAGCAAACAGGTTGTTAATTTTAGATAACACGCCTGGCACGTTTTTATGAATGTGCAGTAAACGGTGTTTACCTTCAGTTAATGGAAGTGCGATTTCAGGGAAGTTTACTGCAGATAAAGTCATACCTTTATCTGAATAAGCAACAAATTTTTCAGCAACTTCTAGACCGATGTTAGCTTGCGCTTCCATGGTTGAACCACCAACGTGAGGTGTTAAAATCACATTGTCTAGACCACGAAGTGGAGAAACAAACTCTTCACCATTGGCTTTAGGCTCTTTCGGGAACACATCAACAGCCGCACCAGCAATATGGCCAGATTTAATTGCATCTGCTAAATCTTCAATAACTACACATGTACCACGTGCAGCATTGATGAAGATTGAACCTTCTTTCATTTTCGCAAATTGAGCTTTTGCAAAGAAGTTACGTGTTGAAGGAACATCGGGTACATGCAGTGTAACAACATCTGCATTTGCAAGGAGTTCATCTAAAGAACCGACTTGACGTGCATTACCCATAGGAAGCTTAGTCACTGCATCATAATAAATGACGTGCATACCCATGCTTTCAGCTAAAACTGAAAGTTGAGAGCCAATAGAGCCATAACCCACGATACCTAAAGTTTTACCACGCGTTTCAAATGAACCTACAGCAGACTTGTTCCAACCACCACGGTGAGTTGAAGCAGATTTAGCAGGCACACCACGAAGTAAAAGAATAGATTCTGCAAGAACCAATTCAGCAACTGAACGAGTGTTTGAGTATGGTGCGTTAAATACAGGAATACCACGAATCATGGCTGCATTTAAATTCACTTGGTTTGTTCCAATACAGAAACAACCCACTGCGATCAATTTATTCGCAGCTGCAAAGACTTCTTCAGTTAATTGTGTACGGGAACGAATACCAATGAAGTGTGCATCTTTAACCGCTTCTTGCAACGCTTCACCCTCAAGCGCAGTTTTACGGGAATCGATATTGGTATATCCGGCAGCATTTAACGTGTCGATTGCGTTTTGATGAACGCCTTCTAACAACAAGAAACGAATTTTATCTTTAGGTAGTGAAAGATGTTGGCTCATTACGGCTCCGCTACAAAGGCCAAATTTAGTCGCAATATGATACCATAGACCTTGTTCTATAGATATTTTGATTGTGACAGGACAGTGGATATTTTATCTACGATTTCTGATAAGCATTATTCAAAAATTAAATGAAATGCTAATGCATTGATTTTTATAGTGCTTGCAGCCACTTTATACACAAAGTGTGGATAATGTGAATCAAATCTGTGCTTTATCCTCAGCAGTCATCTAGGTAAAATACTGCTAAAATCAGTAAAATTGACGATTTCAGCTGTAAAAAAATGCTGAAAAATTTTCACAGACTGATTTAAAATCTCGAATGTTATAGTACGACAACCACTTATTTACTTCTTGCTAGGTCCGCAAAACGATGAATGCTCCAGTAACGATAGCACCTGAATTATTGACCCAATTGACGCAAATCGTCGGTGAAAACCGGATTAAAACCGATGCTGACAGCTTAGAAAATTGGGGCAAAGACCATACTAAGCATTTTGATCCTCAGCCATCGGTCATCGTTTTTCCATCGAGCACAGAACAAGTGCAAGCTATTGTTCAATTGGCTAATCAATTTAATGTTGCGATTACTCCATCGGGTGGACGTACAGGTTTATCGGCAGGTGCTGTTGCTGCCAATGGTGAAATTGTCGTGAGTTTCGACAAAATGAACCAAATTTTAGAATTTTATCCAGCTGATCGTATGGTGCGTATTCAGGCGGGTGTGGTGACGGAACAGTTGCAGAACTATGCAGAAGAACAAGGGATGTATTATCCCGTTGATTTCGCTTCTGCGGGCTCATCACAATTGGGTGGTAACATTGGAACCAATGCCGGCGGGATTAAAGTCATCAAATATGGCATGACTCGTAATTGGATACTTGGTCTGACTGTGGTGACGGGTAAAGGTGATGTATTGCGTTTAAACAAAGGCATGATTAAAAATGCTACAGGTTATGCAATGCAACATTTATTTATTGGTAGTGAAGGGACTTTAGGTTTAGTGACCGAAGCTGAAATTAAACTTGAACGTCAACCACATGATCTACAAGTGATGGTATTGGGAGTTCCTGATTTTGATGCAATCATGCCAGTATTGCACGCATTTCAAAGCAAAATTGATTTAACTGCTTTTGAGTTCTTTGGTGAACTTGCGATGAAAAAAGTTTTGGATCGTGGTCATGTGCAACGTCCATTTGAAACAGAATGTCCATTCTACGTTTTACTTGAATTCGAAGCACCATATGAGCCGATTATGGATGCTGCGATGGAAATTTTCGAGCATTGTATGGAACAAGGTTGGGTGCTTGATGGGGTGATGAGCCAAAATCTTGAACAAGTTCAAAGCTTATGGCGTTTACGTGAAGATATTTCTGAAACGATTGCACCATTTACCCCATATAAAAATGATATTTCAGTATTGATTACACATGTTCCTGCTTTTATTAAGGAAATTGATACGATTGTCGCTGAAAATTATCCTGATTTCGAAATCTGCTGGTTCGGCCATATTGGGGATGGAAATCTGCACTTAAATATTCTAAAACCTGTGAATTTATCTAAAGATGAATTCTTTGCCAAATGTCAGGTAGTAAATAAGTATGTATTTGAAACTGTGAAGAAATATGACGGTTCAATTTCTGCAGAGCATGGCGTAGGCATGACCAAAAAGCCTTATCTGGATTACACGCGGACTGCTGAAGAAATTGAATATATGAAAGCCTTGAAGAAAGTGTTTGATCCAAATGGCATCATGAACCCAGGTAAGTTATTTGATCTGTAATGATTTAAATAGCTCGCTTGTACAAGCGCTTCGAGAGAAGCGCTTTTTTATTGCCAAACAAAAGATAAAATAAAGTTACATGCTTGTCGCCATTTGTTGCCGAAAATTTGTTATGTTGATTGCGCTTAAATATTGATAAGAAACTGAAAACTATGCTCATTGATAAGATTTTAATTTCTAAACAAAGTTTAGATAGTGATGATCACTATGATGTGATTATGTCCAATATTGATACCTTAAATGGCTTATTTGAACATTATGTTGAATATGATGAAGTATCCGCAGAGGCTTTATATAGTTATTTTGTCGATTACTATCTTGCTCAAGTGAATAATGGTGGTTTTTCACAATTTGTTTATAACACAGGTTGGGATGCGTTCATGGTGAAACATGTTCGTGAAGGATTAAAAGCCATGAATGCGACTGGGCATTCGGCTCTCTTTGAGCAAAGTGCGGATTTAATTGATCAATTTACGGATGAGCAATTAGAACAGTTCTTAGAGGGTGAATACTTTGGAGAAAATGAGCAGCGAGATATTCTCAATGCTTTTGATGACCAATTTTATGCATTGAATGATAGTGAAGATTTGATTGAAATCAATAGTCGATGGTTAAAACAGCATCCAAAGCTACAGGTTGTCGATGAAGATCAAATCTTGGCGATTATCGAGCAAGTTACAGCTAAAATTCCAAATTTAGAACAACGTAAACAGCAGGCAGCTGAAAACAGCCCCCGTTATTTTAAAATTATTCAAGCCTTATGCCAGCAAGCAGGTCAGGAACTAGATCGTATTACCATTGGTGATCCATCACATGAGTATAATGGGCAAGAGATTGTTGCTTGGCATTTTCTAACCAATGTAGGGCATTTTTATATGCTGGATCTAGGTAATCAAGCCTTGATGTTTGATGAAAATGATCAACAAATCATAGTGCTCGATGTTAGCCATATTGCAGCTGAGTCATAAAGACACAGTTTTTAAATAGTGTACGTTTAAAAAGCATAGCATCATTAGGCTATGCTTTTAGTTTTAGGGTGATCAGAATGAATCGTTTGAGTTTAATTTCAGTATTTTGTTTAGTGACTTTATCTGGCTGTGCAACAACACAAAATTTAATGAATAAAGTGGGTGGTTCAGAGACCCCATTAAGTCAGGTTTTAAATGAACGTCCTGATTTACGTAAGGATCTCGCGACTGTTGAGTTGCGCCAATATTTTAATAGTGTGGAATCACCTACTGTTGCAGAAGTGAAGTTGACTGAAACGGGTTTGATGGATGATTCAGTACGTTCTATTCGTAGCGTATATAGCTTTAAAAATATTGATGGTCAGTGGAAACGTATAGATATGCAGAAGGAATATCAGTGTTATCGTGGTAAGAACACCAAGACCTTCCAGAAGGCAAAATGTCCTTGATCAATTATTTATCGGGATTTAAAGATTTGGAAGATTAAAATCAGGGTACAAACAAAAATGGCAAAAACTAGAGTTGGAATAATTTTTGGTGGAAAATCATCAGAACATCGTGTGTCACTACAATCAGCACAAAATATCGTGGATGCAATAGATCTGCAAAAGTTTGATCTTAGTTTGATTGGAATAGACCAAGATGGTGCTTGGCGTATTTTGGATGTTACTCATTATTTAGAATATGGCCACGATCCTAAATTAATTTCTCTCGCCCCTCGTGAACATGATGATTATTTGCAGTCAAAACAATCTCAAATCTTTGAAATTGAAAATGCACAAGGATTACCACCCATAGATGTTATTTTTCCTATCATTCATGGGACTTTAGGCGAGGATGGTGCATTACAAGGCATGCTTAAAATTTTAGATCTACCTTTTGTTGGTTCAGATGTTTTAAGTTCTGCAATTTGTATGGATAAAGATGTCACCAAGCGTTTGTTACAAGGATCTGGGATTGCGGTTGCACCATTTTTAACTGTTCATGCTTACCAGCCAGACGCAGTGAGTTTCCATGAGGTTCAAAATACTTTAGGACTTCCAGTCTTTGTGAAACCTGCGAATCAAGGTTCTTCAGTGGGTGTCAGTAAAGTTGAAAACGAACAAGAGTTTATTGTTGCTTTAGAAATCGCATTTCAATATGACAGCAAAGTATTGATTGAAAAGTTTATTAAAGGTCGTGAAATTGAATGCGGTGTTTTGGGTAATTACAATCCCAAAGCCAGTGTTTGTGGTGAAGTGGTTGTAAAGTCTAGCTTTTATTCTTATGAAGCAAAATATATAGATAATCAATCTTCTGAAGTGGTGATTCCTGCTTCAATTTCAGAAGAGGAAAGTAATAAGATTCGTGAGATTTCGATTAAAGCTTTTAAAGTTTTAGGTTGTTTGGGACTTGCACGTGTCGATTTTTTCTTGACTGAGCATGGCGATGTTTTACTAAATGAGGTAAATACTTTACCTGGCTTTACTAATAACAGTATGTATCCAAAGCTTTGGGAGGTAAGTGGAATCACTTATTCTGAATTAATTACTCAACTCATAGAATTAGCATTAGAGCGTCATGAAAATGTATTAAGAAATTCAAAATTTGTAGCTAAAGGATAATTATCTTTGGCTATTTTATATTTCTTATTGAAAATAGATAGAAATGCTGGATAAAAACGTATCAGATTTGGTACGTTTTTTATTTGGCAAATCACAATAAATGAATATTTTAATTGTAGGTAATGGTTTTGATCCTTCGCATTTTTGACTGATACAAGAAGTTGAATGATAGTCAATCTGTCAAAAAACTCATACACAAGAATATAACTTCTCTTGATTGATATTTTTAATTAAATCAATCACATGTAAAAATCAATTGTTTGATTATAAAAAAGCTTGCAATGCCACACCCTATATTCAAAGTTTAAATACCATTGCATAGGCGATGCCTCACTTTTCGTAGGTGATACCAAACCTTGCGCTGCAAACAAAGCCCTGCTTTGTTTTTGCTCATGTTGGGCGAGGGGTACGTCCAGTTACCCCCGCCCAACGGCGACATCCATGTCGCCCCACGGTAGGACAATCATCTAGGGTTTAAAAGTACAAAAAATGAATTGATAACCAACAGTTTCTAAAAGTTCATACAAAAAATAAGCTTTATTTATGATCAATGGCTTGATGTAAATCACTTGTATGAATAATTAGGAGGCTTGGCTATATATCCAACATAAAGCAAATTATGCTGGTAAGTATCATGATGAATTAAAGCGATTATTGATAAAACTTTTAAATTAAAAATAAAGGGGAGTCGATCTTGAATTCAAAGAAAATTTAAAAAGCACTGAAATTGATGTTATAAAACCTATAGATTTACCCAAAATGTGAACACAATGAACATCCAACAAGAAATTCAAAACTTATTCCAAAACCGAGATGAACATCCACTGTTTTATATCGAAAGCGGTAGTCGTTTATGGGGCATGGCAAGTCCAGACAGTGATTACGATGTGCGTGGTTTTCATCTACCCTCCAAGGCACAATATTACGATTATCGCCAACACCGTGATTTAATCGAGATCATGGATGGCGACTTTGATTTCGTTTCATTCGACTTAAATAAAATGTTTGGACTTTTGGCAAAAAGTAATCCGACTGTTTTAGAGTGGGTACGTGCACATATTGTCTATTTCAATCAATTTCCTGAATGGGAAATTTTTAGAGATGGCTTACTTGAACGAATAGACTATAAAGCTCTGTATTATCATTACTTGTCGCTGGCTAAAGGTGGTATGCATGTCATGCAAACTGCAGATAACTTTACCTATAAAAAAGTGTTTTATTCTATTCGTGGTCTGATGTCAGCAGAGTTGGCAACACAGCAAATTATGCCTGAACTCCAGATTACGCAATTGTTTGATCAAATCGACTCCCATGATCCATTACGTCATTGGGCAGAAGATTATTTAGAAATCAAAAAACAGCAAAAAGAAAAGGCACAATTACCTGTCGCTGAACAAGCACAGATCTTAAAACTGTTAGAAGATAAAATTGAAGTCCTTAATCTAAGAACGATTGAACCTACTAATGATATTGAAAAATTAAAGCAATATCTCACCGAATATAGCTTTAATTTAAAACAACATTTTTATGGCTAATGCTTTTACTCAATCAGAGAATAGTGACACTATGAAAACCCTTGCCTTTATTCATCGTAATGACACCCGATTTGCGATAGGAGATTTTTATCCTGTACTTTCTGTATTTTCGCACTATGAATTAGGCAATACGGTTTCTCCCTTTCTGTTACTGGATCATTTAGGACCTGGTGTTTTAAAACCGACCAATTTACGCAAAGGGGTGAGTGAGCATCCTCATCGTGGTTTTGAAACGGTTACCCTGATTTTTGCTGGTGAATTAGAACACCGTGATTCATCGGGTGGTGGTGGTATTGTTTCAACGGGTGATGTGCAATGGATGACCGCAGCTTCCGGTGTAGAACACAAAGAGGTCTTTAGTGAGATATTTTCAAAAACGGGTGGCTATTTTGAAATGGTGCAACTGTGGGTGAATTTACCAGCTAAAGATAAAATGAACCCACCACGTTATCAGAGTTTACGAAAAGCAAATATTCCAGTGATTGAACTTCCGAATAGCGCTGGAACGGTACGGGTGATTGCTGGGCATTATCAAGGACAACAAGGGCCAGCAAAAACGCATTCGCCACTTCATGTTTTAGATATTGAAATCCAAGCAGGGCATAAGGTGAGATTGCCTGCTGGCGCAGGGGAAACCACACTGGTTTATTTACGAACCGGCAAGGCATTGTTTCAAGCTGAAGATGAGATTTTTGAAGAGCAAGGGCTTGCCGTCATGTCGAGCTTAGAACAAGACTTAGAAATTACGGCATTGCAACAGTGTAAATTGCTGCTGCTGACAGGCAAACCACTTCAAGAACCCATCAACGGTCATGGCCCTTTTGTGATGAATAGCTACGCTGAAATTCTTGAAGCATATGATGATATTAAACGTGGCACATTTATCAAATCAAAAGTGCTACATGATGAATAAAGCAAACTATGTGAATTATAATTTGCTTTGATAGCTAATTTATCGATTGTTGTTTGTTTTTGAGCGCAATCAAGCCTTTGATTAGCATCGCAATCCCGACACCTACGCATAATCCCATCAAGAACTTGCCAAATATACCAAAACCCAATTCTTTATGGTTGGCTGAACTAATTGCCTTTGCCGTATCTTCAGCCGACCCAGTACCATTGGCCTGAACATCCATCAAGGCCACAAAGCCTGTATCTGTTTTACAGCTTTCAATCACTGAGCTCGAATCTTCCACATATTTCTTTTGAACCAATTGCTCACATCGAGCCTGATCTTCAGCGCTAATATTTGGTGCAGAACTTATAAAATAAAGTCCTCCACTAATCAACAATAAAATCAGACCAATAATGATCAGTGATACAGGATTTTTATTTTTCATTTAAATTATTTATATCAGCTTAACCAGTATTTAGAGTAGCTGAAGAATAATAAATGTTCAACTTCCCCTGAAAATTTGTCTGTGTTAGACTACCCAAACTTTACCCTGTGTGTACTTCTATGAGCTTTCTTATAGATCGGGTCAAGTTAAAAAATCTCACAAATATAGTTTCAGCAATTACTTTACCTATTGAATTAGACACCTTGTGAATACGGTGTTGAACTGCCTTTATTCAACGTAAATTCCACAATTTAATATTTATATTTCAGTGCTTGTCATTGGGCGTACACTTATCTTTAAAAAAAGTAGTGTGAGCGATGCAAGCCGATAATGATATGTAGAAAACAATGCAAAATTTAGTGCAAAAACAACAAACTGCAAGTTTGAGTCGCGCTACGCTTATGTTTCCATTGGCGTTGGTGTTATTTGAATTTTCAGTTTATATCGGTAATGATTTGGTCCAACCTGCGATGCTCGCAATTACCAAGGAATTTGGTGTGAGTAGTGCATGGGCACCATCATCTATGTCATTTTATCTCCTCGGCGGGGCATGCGTCGCAGGGATACTCGGACCTTTGTCTGACCGTTTAGGACGTAAGAAAGTTTTATTGTCAGGTGTTGCATTTTTTGTTATCACCTGTTTATTAATTCTGTTTACCCACAATATTGAAAGTTTTCTTGTTTTAAGATTCTTGCAAGGTTTTGGTTTATCTGTGATCGCAGCGGTAGGTTATGCTGCGATTCAAGAAACTTTTGAAGAGCGTGATGCCATTAAAGTCATGGCACTGATGGCAAATATTTCTTTGCTTGCCCCTTTGATTGGCCCAGTCATTGGTGCTTTCCTGATTGATCATGTGTCATGGCATTGGGGATTTATTGCGATTGCTTTTTTAGCTTTTCTCAGTTGGTTTGGTCTAAAAGCCAAAATGCCATCACGTACTACCAGTATTCCCAAAAAGCCTTTGAGTTATATTTGGGATGATTATATGCAAGTCCTAAAAAACAAGACTTTCATGGGCCTGACCCTCGGTTTGCCGATGGTGGCGATGCCTTTAATGCTATGGATTGCGTTATCTCCTGTGATGTTGGTTGAAGAACTGGGACTCAGTAGTATGCAATATGGACTGGCACAATTTCCTGTATTGGGTGGATTGATTCTTGGCAATATTGCACTGATTAAAGTGATTGATCGTTTGCCGCTAGGTAAAACAGTTTTGATTGGCTTACCTTTGATGCTGTTAGGTACCTCAATTGTTGTGGCAGGAATAATTTGGCGCGAATATTTTCTTTATTGCGTTATTTTAGGGATGACCTTAGTCAGTTTTGGTGAAGGAATTAGTTTTTCAGTGCTTTATCGTTTTGCGTTAATGTCATCCGAAGTTTCTAAAGGGACTGTCGCTGCTGCTGTTTCAGTGTTGATGATGTTCACTTTCTTTTTTGTAATTGAACTGATTCGAATTCTGTATGAACAGTTCCATCTCTGGGCTTATGCGTTGTCATGCTTTGCTTTAATTACTTTGTGGTTCACTATTCCACGTAGAATAGTGAAAAAAATTATGCTGCAACGTAAAGCAAATGGTGAATTTTAAGCTCACTTGAGTTCCCCTCTCCTATAAAAGGAGAGGGAGCTTTGCTTCATAAATAAAACAGGTTAAGGCTGTTGTAATGCTTTTAATTTATGATCAAAAACAAAAGGTCCAAAAGGTAAAATTGAAGCAATTAAACCTAAAATAAATATCTTAATAGACCACTTCTGTTTTCCACAGACCATCAATAAAACTGCCAAAAAAGCAAGAAATAGCACACCATGCCCCATGCCAATATATTTTACATAGATTGGTGTATCCCAAATATATTTTAAAGGCATAGCAATAAAGAGAAGAAGGAGAAAGGAGATGCCTTCGAGAAAACCAACAATACGTAAAGATTTGATATTCATGGTCACTTAATCAAATGAGAATGAAGCTTGAGTCTAACCGAATTATCTAAACTATTTTAAAAAATGAGTAAATAAAATTGATTCATTTAAATGAATTGATGATCATTCTGGAGAATAATATTTTAGCCTCCCGACCCAAAAGTTTGCTCCGATATTCAGGATAAATTATTGTAATGCTTTGATTGCTGCATCCTGCCGTTGCTGTTCAAATTCAGTGATATAAACACAACCGATATAGGTCTTATGTTCACCTTCATCTACAACTGGATTAGATTCAGCTAAAGTCAGTTTACGCAAAGATTTTTCCATTTCTTTGGTCTCAAGATCTGTTTTTACAATTTTCTCTCCTGAGAAATAAGGCATATCTTTAAAGAAAGGGTTTTGAGAAATTTGAAACTTTTTCGCGAGAACTTGGGTGTTCGCATTTTTTAAAACAGCCAGCATCCCACCAGAAACTAAGCTAATTTGATCTGTAGATTGACCGAATACCGTAATGGGGACTTTACTGACATAGCTATATTCTTCACCTTGTTTGATCCAGCCATTCTTTTTCAAATCATCCTCAAAGTCAAAACCTAAGTCATAATAATTTTTCAGTGTCTTTTTACACTCTAAAAATTGCTGTAAGTCTTGATTAAATTGAGAATCTGCAAAAGCATTGGGCATAGCACCGATAGCCAATCCAGAAAATAAAAACGTTAGGAAAATTTTAAATTTCATGTGATGTCTCAAAATATTTTGTGATTCTTGCTATTTAATTTCTAATCGAAGTAAAGTTGTTTTTAGTTTTAACAACTCAGGTAAGGTTTCCAATAATAAACTGATTTGTTTAAGCACCAAAAGTAAATTATCTGATAAATTTTCTTGATCATTGATGTTCTGAATCTCAGTGAGCTTTGTTTCAATTAATGCTTCATTTACAGCGGATTGGTTAAGCAAAACATCATTTAACGTGTCTTTACACCACAACATCAAATCTAAAATCTGCTGATCATGCACATGTTCACGATGACTGCCTAAAGCAGAAACATAACTGAGCTGGCTATGGCTATAGACCAAATATCTAAATGCATTGTGAATTAAATCCTGATTTGGATTGGGTTCAGCACTTAAACTGGAAATCATCGTGGATAATTCAATCTGTGCATTATGTGCAGCTCGGCGTGCTTTACGATAATCAATACTATTGGTTCGGCCTTGTTGATATTGCTCAACAACCGCATCGAAATAGTCTAATGTTGCTTTGCTGCTTTTACGAATATTGTTGGAAATATCACGGAAGTTCCAGTCTGGCCAAATAAAACTGACCGCAAACCATGCGATTACACATCCCAAAATAGTATCGATAATACGTGGTAAAATAATGGTATAGCCTGCACCTTTTAAATTAAAGATCAACAAAACCATTAGGGTTGCCATTAAAGTCGCCATGGCATATTTTTTTGAACGTAAGTAGAAAAAGGATACCCCAAAAATAATAGTGAGAAGTAACTGTCCTTCTATACTAGGTATAAAATATAAAATGGGAATACCTAAAAGTACGCCTAATACAGTTCCTAAAGTGCGCAGTTTTAAACGACTTTTGGTGGCAAAATAACTGATCTGGCAGACAAATAAACTCGTGAGTAGAATCCAATAGCCATTTTTTGCGAAGGGTAGTAAGGAAATTGTGTACCCGACAGCAAACACAAATGAGATTCGCACCGCATGGCGAAACAATGCAGAATTTGGGGTTAAATGTTGTTTAATCTTGAGCCAAAGGTCTGGTAGATCATGGATATCATCATCCAATAAATTTAGATTATCTCGATGGTGGCTATAACTTTGCTGATAATTACTTTGTTCAATACTCAGATTAATAAATTGATCTTGCACATTTTTGAGATTTTTTAACACCAACAGTAAGTTTTTTACTTCTAAATTATGTGGATTTTGTTGAATCCATTCCAGCATTGAGTTTTCTAAATGTGCTAAAGCAATACTATTGTCAGGATGCGTTTGAAAGATTTGACGCTTTAAAATTGCCTCAGCAAGTTGTTGGCAATTGCGCGCTTGTAAGCGGACATTTTTTTGAATGCGATAAATTAAATCTGTGCGGCTAAAGTTCTGTTGGATCTTTTCATAGTGCAAATAATTGGAAGTAACTTGCTCATGAATATCTTGGGCCAAAAAATATAAGTTGAGCCAGTAGATGGTGTTTTTATTTGCACGAGAGGCTTTTAATCGGGTGAGTAATGAGGCTTTGGTTAAATTTAAGTTTTGCACCAACTGGCTGTTTTGCAAAGATAGGTCAAATAAAAGCTGTTCAATATTGTCGACATTATCAGGATCAAATAGTTTTGCTTTTGATGTCAAAAGCTCGGAAAGAAGATTGAAACTATTAGAGAGGTTGTCTTGTACAGCCTGTGTCGGTTTTAGCAAGTAGAAAATAATAGAGGTCAAGCCATACCATAATGTACCCATGACAAAATAACTGGGTTGTTGATACCACTCAGAATATTCACCTAAGCCAAACATGGTATAAATTGACAAGAGCACAGTACCAAATGAAATGGTGGCATAGCGTTGCCCTAAGGCACCCATTAAGATAAAAGCCCCACTGGAAAGCGACAAGTAAATTAAAAATAAAAGCTTATAGGAATGTAAAAAATCTAAAATACTGCTGACAGTAAAAAACAGCACACAGACCAAGCCTAGATTTCTTAACCGAATACTGAGTCGGTCATCAAAATCAGTGAGTGCTGTTGCAATTGCGCCAAGTGTAATCGGTACAATAAGTTGATCATAACCTAGAAAATACAGGCCAAGCGTTGTTCCAGTTAAAACAATCAAAATCTGTATGCAATAAATCAAAGTCGAATTTGATTTTATATTTTGAAAGATTTGCTGATAGCTATTCACAGTGTCTATTCAGTGGCTTGGACGTTTCAATATTTTACTCGTTTCTGATAAGGCGATATGATTTATTGCATGTAGAAATGTAAAAAAGAAACGGTAATATTCAACATTTTATATACAGTTGAGCCCTTACTTAAACGCTTAAAAAAACTCAGAATAAGTGATCAAGTACTTAAAATAGTAAAAATGCCAAGAAAGCAAAACACTGAAATAAAACAACCGCGTTACCGCAATGCTGAATTAACAGAACGTCGTAATTTAAAAATGGCAGGTTCCATCCATGCCTATGTACGAGGCAATACTGCCAAATATTATGATTGGTTAAAGCAAGCGGAAATAAGTTCGATACCACAAGGACCAGCGATTTGGATTTGTGGGGACTGCCATACCGGTAATTTGGGTCCTGTAGCCAATGCAGAGGGTAAAATTGATATTGAGATTCGTGATTTAGATCAAACCGTGATTGGTAATCCAGCCAATGATGTTATCCGCTTAGGACTATCCTTAGCGACGGCTGTACGTAGCTCTGATTTACCTGGGGTCGTTACCGCACAGATGATTGAAGCGCTTTACGCGGGTTATGTTTATGCCTTAGCACACAATGGTCAGGGGATTGGTAAATTACAGCGACCTGTCCTTGTGCATAGTGCAATGCAGAAAGCACTGAAGCGAACCTGGAAAAATTTAGCAAGAGAGCGTTTAGAAGCTTTAAAGCCAGAAATCATCTTGGGGAAACGATTTTGGCCCCTATTGAAAAAAGAACATCTCGAAATCCACAGTGTTTTTAATCAGCCTGATATTCAGGACTTGGTCACAATGATTGGCCAGCGTGATCAATCCGCTCAATTGAAAGTCATCGATTCAGCATATTGGGTTAAAGGGTGCAGTTCTTTAGGCCTATTGCGCTATATCGTACTGATGGATTCATCCAATCATATTGTCAGAGATGGGAAAGGCCTATGTTTAATGGATCTGAAAGAAGCCACAACAGCACTTGCACCACGTTATTCAAATACACCGATGCCAAAAGACAATGCAGCAAGAATTGTTGAAGGTGCAAGACACTTATCACCATTTTTAGGGGAGCGGATGCGAGCAAGTAAGTTTTTAGATACTTCGATTTTTATTCGAGAGTTATTGCCACAAGATTTAAAACTCGAAATAGAAGGGGTCAATGAAGTTGAAGCCAAAGACTTGGCTTTCTATTTGGCTTTTGTGGTTGGTCGTGCACATGCTCGACAGATGGATGATCCAGTACGCAATGCTTGGATAAAAGAGTTAAAACGCAATCAATCAAAAACCATCGAGGCACCATTTTGGCTATGGCGGAGTATTGTTGAATTGATGAGTGTACATGAGGCTGGTTATTTGGAACATTGCCGTCGTTATGCGCTTTCACATCTGAAATAAAAAAGATGTGGATAAGAGCAGACTTATCCACAATTTATGATCAAATTATTGAATCACACCACATGCTATACGATCTCCACCACCACCAAGGGGTTTTGGATGATCTGAATAGTTATCCCCGCCTGCATGAATCATGATGGCTAAGCCTTGAATATCTGCCAATTTTAAACGTGGCGCAATTAAGGTTGTTTTTGCATTTCCATTGGAATCTACATTCAGTACAGGTAAATCCCCCATATGTCCATCATTCGGGGTGCCATGACCAGTTTTTTGAGGATTGAAATGCCCACCCGCAGCTAAAGCAGCGCCCATTTTTCCATCCTTTTCAGCAGGTGCACATGAACCTTTTTCATGAATATGAAAACCATGATAACCCGAAGGTAAGTGGCTAAGTTGAGTGTTGATTGTTAAACCATTTGGAGAGTCTTGCAAGCTCACTGTACCAATTTTTGAACCAATGCCTTGTGCAGATACAGCATGAATATCTACTGTTTGTAATGGTGTTTTAAGCTTAGGGTTGACCGTTGTTGTACTACATGCTGCTGTAAATAGGGTGATACATGTACAAAGTATAGAAGTTTTAAAAAAAGTAGATGTCATTGAACGCATCCAAAGTATTTGATTATGATTAGTAACTATTCAAACAAAGCCCAACAGGATAAACAATGTGAATTAAATGTCTGATTGTATGAATTTATTTAACAGAGAGTTTGATTGGTATTGATTATGTTGATTAAAATAAATGAAGAAAATCATTACGTAGTATATCTGCGATATTAAAGATAGCTATACAAGATATATTCGCCAACTCATGCTTATTGGCGAATATAGTGGTTATAACTATTGCATTTTAACGTTTACTTGCTGGCATTCAGCTTAGGATTTGGTGGGTTTATCCTCATCAATGTCATAAGCCATTGTTGCATCAGGCATGAGGCTCTCTGATTCAGTAGTTTCATGTAACCACTCACGCCAAATTGCCAAGAGAATTGCAAGAATGACAGGGCCAATAAACAGTCCAACCAGTCCAAAACTTGCTAATCCACCAAGTACACCAAACATGATCAACAAGAACGGAATCTTGGTTGCACCTGAAATAACCAAAGGTCGAATCACATTATCAGCAGTACTGACAATACAAACACCCCAAGCCATTACACCAATTGCTTCCATGGTTTGACCTTGTGAGAAAAGCCATAATGAAACTGCACCATAAGCAACAGGAGGGCCGAATGGAATCAGTGCCATCAAGAACGTCACAATGGTAAGGACCATTGGATTGGGTACACCTGCAACAAAATAACTCACACCAGCAAGAAATGCTTGAGCAACGGCAGTTAAACCAACACCATAAACCACAGCCCGAGTCGTCTCAGAAATGGTATCAAGATAATGGTGAATACGTGGACCAATTAACATTTGTAAGGCTTTACTGACTTGCTCCAAAATGGTTTGACCATCTCGGTAGAAGAAGAATAAAGACATGATTGCAAAACCTAGCTTAACCAGATTTTTGGTAATTTCGTTCAAGACGAATTTACCATAGTTCATATGGCCTTGAATCCAAAGACCAATGGTTTGTGAAAGGCTGGTAGGATCAGCATTAATTTCACGTACAGTACGGCTAACTTCTTTGCCGATGATGGGGAGTTCACGGATAAAGTCTGGAACAGTCAAATGACCTGAAGATAATTGGCGTTGGAGGTCGAAATAAAGATTTCGTCCTTCATGTTGTAAAATAAAAATGGCAAAAGTCAGTGGAATTCCAACCACCAAAACCACCAGCGTAATCATGAGTGATGCACTGAGGGTAGGTCGATTCGAACCAAACATTCTTAAGATGCGTTTGTACATTGGCCAAGTCATATAGGCAATAATACAGGCCCATAACACAGGTACAATGAAGTATTTGAGAATATCGTAACCTAGAAAAATAAGGATAAACAATAATCCAAACAATAAGATACGTTGTAAGTTCGAAGTGAAATCTTGCACGAATTACTCTAAAAATTGTGAGTGATTGACTCAATATTAACTGAAAAATAAAGTGTGGCAAATTTTAACCCTACTTTATCTGATCTTTATTGAATTGGTTTTAGAACCAATCGCTTGGATCGTCTATTAAAGCATCAAGTAAGGGTTGCCATTGTTCTTGAATGGTTAAAAAGTTCTTTTGGGTTTTATCAAAAACGTTTAAACCTTGCATCGCCAATTGGCTATAGGCAGTACGTTCGGATATCCATGCAACAGGTTTTTGTTCGATTTTATCAAAGAATTGCTGAATATCTTTCGAGCTAGAGCTGTTGGCTTTCATTCGGTTGGCAACCAGATATACAGAAACTTTGCCTTTACGAATTTTTTTAATGTCTTGGATGTGTTTAAGGAAACGTCGAGTACTGTCGATATCAAAAAAAGAAGGTTGTAGCGGAGTGACTACAGCATGGCACTCACTAATCAGTTGTTCTGCATGTTCACCAGTTAAGGCACCTGGTGCATCAATCACTAAATAATCTAGGTTTTTAGGTGCATCACCAATTGATTTTTCATGACGCCAATCCAGACTTTGAATTGTTGCTGCAGTGTTAGGGCGTTGCTTTAACCATTGCAGTGCAGATTTTTGTCCATCTGCATCAGCCAAGGCCACTTTATAGCCTTTTTGTGCAAGCGCTGTCGCTAATGTTATTGCTGTAATTGTTTTCCCACAACCGCCTTTTAAATTTGCAACAAGTATTGTTTTCATGATTGATCAATTAAGTCTGTAAGCTAACCTTCACCTTACTTTAGCATTAATTTTTAGCATATAGGTTATACATGACAAAACTTTAGTAGTTGTTTACATTGTGCAAGATATCGAGTTAAAGGAAAAAGCATGTCCATCTGGATGGCGATGTTAATTGGTGCGTGTATTGGCATCGTTTTAACCACAATCGTGTTATCAAGTACGCGTAATGGCAAAATAAAAGCAGAGTACGAACAGTATATTGCTGAGTTGGAGTTAGAGCATCAGCAGGCTTTAGCAAGCGCGCAAAAGCGTAGTGTAAATACCAGTCGTGCTGTGCTGAAAGGCAAAATGGCGGAACAACTTGCACCAATCATGCCTGAGTTTCGTTATTTACCCAGTGATGCCAAGTTCTTAGGTGATCCTATTGATTATGTCGTGTTTGATGGTTATACCGATTTTCGAGATGGTGAAGGTTTGGCAGAGGATATTGAAGTGGTGTTGATTGATATTAAGAGTGGTGGGGCACGTTTGACTAAAGGACAGCAAGCGATTGCTCAAGCAATTCATGATGGGCGAGTACGCTTTGAAACGATTCGGATTGATTTTCAAGATTAGAGGATAAAAGTGTAATTGAGTGTGCAGCTTTTGGATTAAAGCAATTGTATGGAAAAAATAAATTATTTGATTATAAAAAGGCTTGCAATGCCATACTTTACAATCAAAGTTAAAGTATCTTGGCGTAGGTGATGCCTCACTTTTCGTAAGGGATACCAAACCTTGCGCTAAAAAACCGTGCTTTGTTTTTGTTCATTGGGCGAGGTGTATGTCCTGTAACCCCGCTCAACGGCGACATCTCTGTCGTCCCAGTAGGGTAGGATAACTATCTAGGATTCAAAAATACAAAAACTTATTCATTGCTAAAAACCTTTAAAAGTTCATACAAAAACATAAGCTTCATTGATGATCAATAACTTGATGAAAATCACTTGTCTGAATAATGAGGTGGTTTGACTATCTCAAATTTTCTATTAAATTTATCTATTCTATTAAACCACGAAAGCTTAGAGCTTGTGTGCTCTGGCCATAAACATACGCCGTCCAATTTTTGGCAGATCTTCAGCATCAAAATAATATTTTTCAGAAAACTTAAAATTGGCATTTAAAAGTTCAAGTTCAATATTACGGTTTAAGTGGCAACCATCGGCAATAATCTTTTGTATAGGGGTTAAAATATCTTGCAATTTTTTTAGGGTGCTATTGTCATGATATTGAACGTGTTCAATTAGATGTAGTGTACCTTGAGGTTTTAAAACCCGATGAATTTCTTGAATGGCTTTATCTAAATTGGCAATACTGCACATAGTCCATGTACTGACGATATTCTCGACTGAATTATCTGCAAAAGGTAACTTTTCGGCACTGGCTTGAATATGTTGTACATGAAAGGGTGCATCAAATACCCGTTTCTGAGCAAGTTGGTATACATCGCGGTTTGGCTCAAGTGCATAAACTTGATCAACCTCTTGGTAAAATGGCAGGTTTAAACCTGTGCCAAAACCGATTTCTAAGACTTCACCTCGAACTTTTCCAAGTAATTCTGCACGTCCATCCATCATGCTGGGTGTTTGCATCACTTGATTGAGTAAATGCGGGAAGATACGTTGTTGGTAAAATCTATAAATCATAATTTTATGCAATTAGATGGGTATAAGCTAAATTCTAACCAAAGCATACTTTGAATATAAGACAAAAATAGGACGAAATCTCTGTATTTTGTTACCGAAACTCGATTTTTATTTTAAGTTTTTATATTAATACTAGGATTATAGATTTTGTACAATTTTAACTGTGGTTTGAGGAGCATATTATGAGTAAAAAGTTAATCTGTGCAGCGTTGATGGCACTGAGTGCTTTTCAGGTATATGCTTTTCAATCTACTGATTCCTATAAAGTTTCAACAAGTAACCCAGCATTTAATATTGCCAATGGTTTGGCGCCAATAGATCAACATCAGAAAATTTCTGTTTTAGAACCCTTTCATGGGGAGTTTCGGATTCTCGGTTCAAAAGAATATAAAGATGATGAGCAAGCAAAATTTTCTCCAATTGATTATGCGGTAACTCGTGGTTTATTTACTGAACCTGAAATTGCCCGCCAGATTTCAATCAATCAATATGACCGTTTCTTAAATTGGAAAATGGCTCGACCACCCATTCCAGCTCAATTAGCAACTCAATTAGTCAGTAACATGCATATTATCCCGGCTAATCCTAAAATTGCTCAGCAAATCAAACAGGTAAAGCGCGGGGATCTCGTTCGCTTAACAGGCGATTTGGTCCAAGTGAATGATAAAGATTTGGTGTGGAAATCTGCTTTAGATTGGAATGGTGTGGGGGATGGGGCGTGTAAACTGATTCGTGTAAATTCTATTCAGTGGTTGGAAAAGCAAAATATCTAAATTCAAATTGAGCCACATCAGAGAAGATGATAAGGTTTGCTATAATTTTAGCCAATTTGATCATAAAGAGTGTGATAAATGAAAGGTTTAGTGGGTTTTACTTTGTTGTTTTGCAGTTTGGGCTTAGTCGCTTGTCAAAGTTCAAGTCCTACAGTGGAAGGTAAAACACATGAGTATACATTGAAACAAAAGTGCCCAACTTTGATGGATATGAAAGTAGGTGAGGTACTTGTTTTCAATGCACCTGAAAATCCTAGCACAGGTTATCAATGGCAGTTATTACAACCACTTAAAATTTTTAAAACAGAAGAAACCTATTTGCAAAATGACAGTGAAGAGGGGGCAGTGGGTGTAGGTGGAACCAAAACTTTCCGGTTTAAAGCTGAAAAACCAGGACAAGACTATATTGAATTGGTGCATATTCGTTCATGGGAGTCTTCAAAACAACCTGATCAACAATGGCGTTGTCGCATTCGAGTTTCTTAGCATTGAGTTTTAATCTTGATCAGCGTTTCTGCTTTTGTGCGATCTGTTAGCGCACAAGAGCAGATTAAAGCATTTGTTTTTTTATCTTTTATCGGTCAATTGTTTCCAATGATCAAGTTGCTCATCAGCACTTAACATTTCTCCCATACCTTTGACTGCATCACTTGGATTTTTCAGTTCCCCATCTGCAGATTGCTTTTTCTCATCATAGACTTTGGCTTGATTTTCCCAATATTGATAGCGTAACCCTTGAATATAGCGTCCTTGTTCGGTTTTTAGATCCAGCTCTTTGAGCATATTCAGTGCAGATTCAATACCATCACGTTTAAGCTGACGATCTATTTCTTCAGTAAGGCTTCCATCAGAAGCACGTTTTTTAAGATCAGCTTCTAAAGCATTATTATTTTCAGTAAATTTTTGATCATATTCTTCAAGCAATGCAATATCGTGAGCATCGTCTGGTGTACTTGGAAAGGTTTTAATCGGTTTGGTTTTCAATTGATCCATGATCTCTTGAGAGGCATCTTTGGGTTCAGATGAATTATTCTGCTGTGGGCTATCTTTAGGAGAACATGCTGCCATGAAAACGACTGATGTGAGTAAACCTGAAAGGAGTAAAGGGCGAAGTATTAAATTCATGATAAACATTCCTCATTAAAGCGTTTCGATTAGCGCAGTTTCCTAAAGTTATAAACATAGGTAACGTAAGGGAAGTCTATTTCATCTTGCGCATGTTTACCCGTATATTCCAAGACAATATGTTCGAATTTGTGTTTTAGCTTGAGTTGTTCTTGTTTAGACATCGCAGCAATAAAACTGGTGGATAATAATCGCTTGCTCACTACATTTTCTACGGTTCCAGTTTGTACTTGTGAAAAGACTTTGGCTGTTTCAAGTTGGAATAAAAATTGATTTTCAAACACCAATTTCCACTGGCCACTATGGTAACGTGGCGTGTCATCTTCGATTGTTGCGAGCAAATCTGCCAATGCTTTAACCCAGTCTATCGTCTCATCACGCTGGTTCCAGACCAAACCAAGATGACCATTCTGTTTTAAAATATGGTGAATTTCATTCAAAGTTTCAATATTGGCAAACCAGTGAAATGACTGCGCGCACAAAACAGCATCAATACTTTCAGATTTTAACGGAATTTGATCACTCTTTGCTTGAAGCGTTTGCACATCAGGATGTACTATTTTCAATTGTTCCAACATTTCTGTGACGGGCTCGACAGCAATAATATTGGTCGTTGCTTGTTTGAGGTAAGGGAGAAATTTTCCAGTACCTGCGCCTAAGTCAACAACACTTGAATCTGAGCCAAGGGCTAAATCTTCTTTTAACCATTTGACCACATCTTGTGGGTAATTGGGTCTGACTTGTTGATAAAGTTCTGCAGCAGTACTGAAGCCTTTTTGAGCAGCAGGATGTAAGGAATGTGTCATATTTTGCGCTTTTTTATCTGACTAGACTCTATAAAATATGACACTTGATGCAATCAATAGGCAAGTGCCTATTTATTTAATTTCAGCCAATGATAGAGCTAGTGCTCGGTGTGCGAATGGATAAGCAAATAATTTTTGAAGATGATCATATTAGAGCAATCTATTTACAAGGCGATTCTGACACTTTAGTTCTGTCATTTGGTGACTTGATTTCTAGAGCCAAAGGACTTTCCATCAATGCTGAAAAGTCTTTGATGAAATATAACTATGCTATGGTCGGGATTATGCCAAAACAGAAGTCTTGGTTTCCTGCTTCAAGCATGGTGGCATTGTTAGAGCACCTAGATCCCATTTTAAAACAATTTAAAAATATCGTGGGTTATGGCGGTTCGATGGGTGGCTATGCGGCAATCAAATATGCCAAAGCTTTAAAAATGAATCGTGTTGTTGCCATGGTTCCGCAATATTCTATCGACCCTTTAGAGGTTGAGGACAAGCGTTATACAGATTTCTATGATGCTGAATTAAATGCGGATATGCGTATTCAGGCACAAGATATCGTTGCCGACTGTGAATACATCATTGTTTATGACCCTTATTTTGAAAATGATAAAGAACATTATTTAAAAATTAAGCCATTGATCCCTCAATTGCATACGTTACATTTACCGTATACTGGTCATGATGCGATTGCAGTTTTAGCCAACTCTGCGTTACTACATGATTTTATTGAACGTGAATACGATCAAACTTATTTTTATAAGCAGATTCGTGAAGTAAAGAAAAACAGCAAATTTTATTATCGTAGTGTGATTGCTCACTTATTGGGGACGCATAATGAGGCTTTGGGTAAAATTCTAAAAGGTACAGATATCCAACTCGACAGTACTTTTTTCGATGCCAGTTTAAAACAGACCATTACTCGTATTTTATTGACCAATAAGCGAGTCGATGAGCAAGATTTGCAGAAATTGGGTATTCAAGTCAATTTTGCTTTTGAAGATAAAACGCAGCTACAAGACAGTTTTGGCAATATTTTAGTATTTAATGTGATCACACAAAAGCTAGAAAGCTATGATCAACAAGTAATTGATGTGAATGGAAAATACATTATTCCATTACATGTTGAAAATAATGGTTTGGCACAGGTAGAAATCAAAAAGCAAACCTATTTGATTTGTATGAATGATCGCCGTGTGACCAAATTATTTAAGCAAGATGAAGCTTTGTCTTTGGATATGAATCCAATTGTGATTAAAAAAACCACAGACTTTTATGTGTTGACCTATAAAAACTTTTATATGAGTTGTGATATTCAAGGTTTGGTGAGTTTTGATGATGAAAGCTTAAATGAGTTTTGCCACTTTAAGGTTGCTTAAAGTCAGCGGTTGAGCTGAAACACCATTTGGTGTCTAACGATTTGACATTTGAGCCATTTAAATAGACAGATGCAGCTTTAGTTACATTGATTTAAATAGGTGATTGGAAATAACGCGCTATATTTTTTAAATTCATTTTGAACCTCTAAGTCACTGACTTTATAGACTTCGCTGGAATGTTGATAAATATCAGTCACTGCTGCCAGAGAACCTTCTTCACCGTTTTTATAGTGATAACGGAAGGTTTTTTGCGTGGCATGGAGCAGTTTTTGCTTCATGGATGGTTGATGAAGGAAAGTATAATTAAACACACGATTTTCCATTTCCAAATAATATCGAGCTTGAATACGACAACCCCGATTTAATTTAATCAGTTTAAATTCATTTCCCTCAGAACTTCTAAACTCAGCTTCGTCCATGTTATTCATCGACTGTAAAACATATGCTTTTGCATAGACTGGTGAATATAAGCCAAAACAAAGCAGAGCGAGCATAAGTGACAGATAAGCTGTCCAATTCATTGTAAGATCTTATTTGTTGATTGTTTAATTCACTATAAGGCGTAATCAGGTGTTTTAAAATATAAAAGATCCATGCCAGAGGTTTTTATCAACGAATAAGACGAAGATATCAGTTATCAAGTTTAGAACCTACGATTCGCTCGTTTAAACGTCCCAAAGTCATTAAAACGGACCCCATTTGCTTGCATCACTGGATAGCAGTCTTGGGCAATGGCTTGACGAATATAAAATGGATCACGTACAACAAAATGGTGAATCGCATGTGTACCAGCGAAGTTAAAACAAAAGGCCTGTAAAGGTTTCATCCGCCAATCTGTCCAGACCTGACACTGCTGAACGATATTGCCATCTTCAACATCGCCATAATAATGCATATTGGAACTGGTAAAATGCAGACTTAAGGTGCGTAAGAAATTTGGTGCTGCAATGCTAACGGCATAAAACTTTGTGGTTTTGTCTGCAAGTCTCCATACTCTATTTTTAGGTTGCGCTATGCCCGCGGCTTTCATTGCCAATTTGGCAGCATTGATCAATAAGAAACCATGCCATAAGGCATAATGAATATGTCCAAAGGGTGCATAACTCGCAGAAAGTTTTGCTTTTAATTTGAGTTTAGCGGCTTGGGATAAATGCTTTTGCGCATGAATAAAACGCTTGGTGGTTTTCATCATGGTGATGGGGCGTAAATAGATCGCCAACATATTGTCACCAGTCATCAGCAAACGTTTTAAGCCCCATTGATCACCATTGTTAATACCGCGTTCTTCTAAATCTGTTTTAGTACCCGATGATTTGTGGTGATGTAAATGTACCTCGCGACGTATCCACGGGTTCACGGTACTAGGGCGAAAGGCGTAAACGGCTGCCAACATGGCATCATTGATTTTTTTGTTTTTACGGTAATACATTTGGTGAATAAGATCATGCTCTAGTTCATGTAAGAGCGACATCCAAAATGCAGAAAGCGGAATTGCCACGTACCAAGGCATTTTCCCACGAGTGTATTGTGTTATATTGAAAATAATCCCTGTTACAGCTGTTGCAAGGATGGCTAGGCCAATTTGGTCTTGGTGCTGAACCAGCCAAGGATGACGTTCGCGTAATTGATTTCCAGCTTCCAAAATTGCTTTGCGAATTCGGTGGCTACGTTGTTCATCTTCTGGATCAGCAAAAAGTTTAGTTTTGCTTTGTATGGACATTTGTACATCGGAAAGGGGTAAATTCATCTCCGGTTTCCTCTATATTTTTGTAGTACTACAAGGAAGTTTTTAAAACCAACATTTGTTGGTTTTTATGAGAGATTATCTGATGATTAAAATAACGTCAACGTCAGTTTTAAAAAAAATGACGAAAAAGGTGAGTCAACCAAAACAAGAACGTTCCCAAAAAAGAATGGATAAGATGCTGGCAACCACGCAAGAGTTACTGTTATCCATTGGAATTGAAAAGATTTCGATTCCCGAGATTGCCAATGCATCTGGCGTTCCACGGACCAGTATTTATCAATTCTTTCCGACGAAATACGATATTTTTCGTCACATTGCACTGACGCATTTAAACGATTTAGTTAAACAACTCGGACAGGCGGCTGTTCGAGTGTTGACGGAAAATCCAAATGCACCGATAGAAGTATACGGGCAGTTACTCTCAGAAAGTATGATTCGTACCACAGCCAAATATTTTAATGAATCTGAAACAGCAAGCTTGTTGATTTTAAGTGGACCTTTTACCCGCCAAGCTTATCTGGAATACCAAATAGAATTAAAAAAAGTCAGTCATGGCGTACGAAAAGCACTGGAAATGATTAAAGTGGATGAATATGTACCTCAAGAGCCAGATACATTGACGATTTTAATGGAATTGGTTTTTACTTGTATGAAGCATGGTTATTACAACGAAAGCTATATTTCTGAAGCCATTATTCAAGAGGCCTACCGTATGACCAATGCATACTTACTGGCTTTAAAGAATAATTCTTTTGGTTTTCCAGAAGCATCTGCTTCATAAGCGTAAAACTGGCTCTCTATCATTAAGGAAAAGCAATGAAAGCTGTATTTTTAGATTATGAATCTTTAGATAAACAGGATTTGGATTTTAGTCAGCTAAAAGCAGCTTTTGATGACTTAATACTTTATCCATCGACCACAGCAGAGCAAGTTCTAGCACGCATTCAACATGTAGACGTGGTGATCAGCAACAAAGTGATTGTGAATGCTGAGGCGATGGAGCAATGTAAAAATTTAAAATTAATTTTGATTTCGGCCACGGGGACCAACAATATTGATTTAGATTTTGCACGATCAAAAGGTATTGTCGTGTGTAATTGTCAGGGCTATGGCACATCTGCAGTTGCACAGCATACACTGACGTTAATGTTGGCATTAGCGACATCTTTACTCAAATATGAGCATGCAGTTAAACAAGGCGAATGGAACAAATCGCCAATTTTCTGCTTACTGGATTTTCCAATTGTTGAATTATCTGGGAAAACTCTTGGCATCATTGGTTATGGTGAGCTGGGTCAAGCGGTTGCCAAGTTGGCAGAAGCTTTTGGGATGAAAATTTTGGTCACATCATTACCCAATCGACCAACGCATAAGGATCGAATACCTTTTGCCGAATTGCTTGCGCAAGTCGATTTTCTTTCTCTGCATTGTCCTCTAACAGATGAAACATGTGATTTAATTGATAGCCAAGCATTTGATAAAATGAAAAAATCTGCATTTTTAATCAATTGTGCCCGCGGTGGTATCGTTAATGAACAGGCTTTGGCCGATGCATTAAGACAAGGCAAAATTGCAGGTGCGGCAACTGATGTACTTTCTGTCGAACCGCCGACACACGGAAATGTATTACTAGCAGAAGATATTCCAAACCTGATTATCACACCGCATAGTGCGTGGGGCAGTGTAGATGCACGTCAACGTATTGTGAATCAAATGCTTGAAAATGTTGAAGCATTTAAGCAGGGTAAAGTGATTCGTCAAGTGAATGAATAAAGGCCCTAATTTAAAAGCACAATTAAAAAAAGGTGCGATTAAAAGGTAGAGTTAAAAACACTATTAAATAGCGATATTCGTTTTACTGCTATCACCTTGAGCATAGGTAGCGTAAGGTGTGGCGTGCTAAGAATTAAGTGTGTTTAATTGATTATCTTGGTACACCAACCTCATCATCTGTTGAACTTTGCGTATTGGTTGAGTTGGTATCTTTTGAACCAGTGGTATTGGTGTTGACATCACGTTCTTGGTTTTCGATTGGTAATGACTGTTTTTTAATTTCAGGTTCTTCTTGCCCATTGTTGGGTAATTGATTTTGAACTGCGGGTTGAACAGGTTGTGTGGTGATCGGCGTATTTTGAACGTTTGCTGTAGTTGCAGCAGTTACAGTATTCGTCGTATTGGGTGTGGTCGAAGACTGACTTAAACTGCCTTGTTCAATCGGTACATTTAAACTGGTTTTACCCATTACTCGATCTTTAGTTTGCTCAACCTTTTTTACCGCAGTATCGATGCCTTGGCGGGTACTATCACGAGCCTCGGTGGCTTTTTCAGTGGTATATTTTTTGGTATTTTCAATGGTTTCATCCAAAGACGGTTTAATTTTTTGAATTCCTTTTTCGGTCGCATCACCTACTTTTTCAGCGGTATTCTGTACAGCTTCACCGGTCTTATGTGCCAATACTTTAAAAATATTTGGATTATCACCATATGGCTGGGTTTGATTTTGAGTATTGGTTTGCGCATAGACTGATGGTGTTGCAAGTATTGCAGTGATCACACATAGACTTTTGATCATCTTCATGATGTTTTGATCCCTTTATGATGATTGTAGCGATTCGCTCAGTGTGGATTGGGGTTATCATACTGTTTTATTTAGATAAAAAGTAAAATTGAAAGAAGAATCCTACAGCAAGAAAACATATGTATACATTGCATAGCATATTACTGGCTGATGTATAAGAAAAGCTCACCTGAGTGAGCTTTTCTAAATGGGCATTAAGTTTAAATTATTTTGTAGCAACCTTAGCGTCTGTAGATACGGCGACTTTAGCGCTACCTACTGGTGTTTTTACATGGGTTTGTGAATTTACTTTTGCACCTGTATTTGCTGGTTTAGGTTTAACTAGATCTTTGGTTTTCTGCCAAGTTTTACTTGTTGCTGATTTGGTTTTGTCTTTTACTTTAACCGCTGCTTCTTTGGTGTTATGCCCAGCTTCAGAACTTAGTTTTTTGGTATTCTCCCACGCACCTTTCGTTGCAACTTTACCTTTGTCTATGCCTGTTTCCACACCCGTTCCAACTTTATCAGCAGCATGTTTAGTGCCGTCCCATGCATCTTTAGAAACATCACGGGTCTTATCGACACCTTTTTCTACACCTGTCCCGACTTTATCAGCAACATTTTTAGTGCCATCCCATGCCTCTTTAGAAACATCACGGGTCTTATCGACACCTTTTTCAATTCCTGTACCTACTTTAGCAGCAGTATTCTTAGTGCCATCCCAAGCGTCTTTAGACACATCACGGGTTTTATCAACACCTTTTTCAATTCCATTACCAACTTTATCTGCAGTGTTATGGATACCTTGACCAATGTTGCTTAGAATGCCTCCATTGGTTCCGACTTCAGCAGAAGCATTTGCACTTACATCTGTATTGGCAAAAAGAGGAGAGCTGGCAAGAAGTGCTGTGGCGATCACTGTTGTTTTAAGCATTTTCATAATTAGTTTTATCCTGTACCTGAATGAGTTCAAGTTTGAGTGTTGCCTATAATAATGTGAAATATGTATAAAAATAGTCTTTGAGATAAAACAGCAACAGCTTATCTACAGAGTTTTAACAATAGTGTAAGAATTGTGAATGAATGTTACGACTAAACGTGTTTGGGAGTCTTTGCAATTTTTATTTTTTAAATTCTGATGCTTATAAGAATGTGAGAATGATGATAAAAGAATTTTCTGTAATAATTTCCAGCTTGTTATTAAAACAAAAACGACATAAGCTTTGGGTTAAATTGTTGATTTAATCATCATAATGAAAAATATAATAATCCTGATATTTCTCACCTTTATATTGAGTTTAAAACCGAGTTTTGCCTGTGGTTGTGGCGATGAACTGTCTTCCAGCCATCAAATAATGGGTTGGGGCATTATGGGCGCAGTATTTTTAATTTACTTGATTCCAAGCTTTTATTTTGCAAAATATTTTAAGAAATATCAGCTATTTATTGGGCATTTGATTTTGCCCCATGTGCTAATAATTGCAATGCTATACACAATGATGAATTCGTTTAAATTGGGATTAAATCCAATTTATTATTGGTTTGCTAATTACCTTCCAAATAGTTTCATTTTTGCTGTGATTGGATTGATTGGCGTTCTCATTTGGATATATCCTGTGAATTATGTGGCTAAAAGAGCGAAATAACTTTGTATTTAGCCCTTTTAGCTTCAACGAAGTATTAAAGCGAAGTACTGAGATTAATTACATTTTTCAAGATTTGATATTTTAAAGTTATTTTTAAGTGAGTTGAAGTTTTTTTGCTTTTCAGCATCTTTTGGGTCAAAAACAGTTTGTTTATTTTCGACTTCAGCATCTACATTTGAAAATGCAGAGATGAGCTGATCACCTTTAAAAATCCAATATTCTGTGGCTTTACCCGTTTCAAAGTTGCCAGTAAATTCGATGAGACAGTTGTCTGTTTGTTTGATGAGTTTGGCAAGGTTATGTTTTGTGCTTGGTTCAGCAGAGATATTTTTATGTTGTTCTAAAACAGTTGGAGCGTTTGGATTGATGAGTGTGGTTGAGCAGGCGGTGAGGGGAAGTAAAAAAGAAGCAGTAGTTAAAATTAGAACTAATTTCATAATTTAGGATCATCAGCGTTTTTGGAAGTATAGAAAATTCACAATAAAATTAATATTATGAATAGTGTGTAAAAGTGTTAATGATTCCAATCTTGTAGTCTGATTCTTCCTGTTTGATAATAGATAGAAACTAGTTCTATAAAATTTTTAAAATCGGCATTTTCATTTAATATCCGGTTGATTGATTGCCAATCAACTTCTGGTTTACGGCGCGCAGGTAATAAAATTTCACTTTCTGTTGGATTATCGGGAATTAATAAAATTACTCCAATACCATGTAAAGCTGAGAGCATACGTAATTCTTCTTCTACTTCAGCTGTTGAAATAGATGTTGCAACTAAATATCCTTCATTTGCCCAGCTTGAATTGCTAACGGCTTGGAAAAAACTACTACGGATATTAGAACTATTTAGTTCTTTTTTAACTTCAAATGACCATAAACGAACATTTTGACCTGAACCATGTTTTACACAAGTCTTAATTAATTCATGCCATTTTTTATCAAGAGGTTGCATGGCTACAAGATCAGGATGCAACCATTGATTGCCATTTTGACCACGATTATTTGATGATTTTTTTTCATCAATACGTAGACTAAATAATTGTAGCTCTTTAGAGAGATATTCTATTAATACCGGATATAAATCATGTTCTGAAAATATTTTTTCTTGATTTGAAAAAGAAGTATTATCTTCTATATCAATATTCAACGAATTTTGCGAGTCAAATTTTGTTGGTGTAGAAAGATTTGAACTGGGCTCATACCAATATTGGCGAGGACTAGGTTTTTCTTGATACTTTATACAAGGATTATTTTGAATTAAGTCTGGAAAAATACGATATAACTCTCGAATAATTTGTTGTTTAAAAGCCCCTTCATTATTTTCAAACTTAATATTCTTCCTTTTCTCGATATAATCTTGAGGGTAGTTAGTAATTAACTTACCAGCAATAAATCTAGCTGTAAATTTTTGGTTTGGATTAGATTTTAAAAATTCTAATGCTTTTTGTGCCTGTGATAATTTCATGATTATATATTAAAAAAAACCTACTAATTAATAGCAGGGTTTTAGATTTATTTCAATTATTCAACTTAATGCTTTCACACTGAAATTTCTGCAACACTTGTAAACAAGTCACGTAACTGTGCAAGTAAACGTAAACGGTTTGCTCCCAACTCTGAATCCCTGATTCTCAAAGAACGTATTCGTCGCCTAATGTAAAAGACAACAGAACAAATGATTTTTACCCATGCTCTTGATGATAATGGCGTGTTTGAAGTGTGAGTAATTGTGATTTTAAATGATTTAAATCTTCATCTAAACCAAATCTTTGCGCTAGAGGATCAACCAAGTGGCTTGAGTCAAGATGAGTGGTCTGTAAAGACAAATCATTTGAAAAAGACTTTAACTGTTGTCTACGAGACACGCTAGAACACGAATAGCGTCTAAATTTTTCAAGTAAGAAAACTAAACGGCGTGTTTCAAGTGTACTTAGATTATTTGTTATAGAAGGTAAAAGCTCTGAATAGAGTAAAGCTTCAGCAACTGGTTTCACTTCACTAAATGTTGCCGATGATAATGGTTGTTTTAACAACGTATTCAAAGCATGTTCAAACTCTACCTGATTCATCATATGAGTTAACCTCTTAACTCCGAAAGGATTGACACGATATATTGAATATTCGAGTGTAATTGTTCAGGAGTCGCATAGTACATTTCAGCATTATTCGCTGATTTTTTAAACGCTTCAAGAGAAAACTTACCATTAAGGTATAATTTTTTGATGTCTTCGATATCTCTATCAGATAAACGAGCAAGTTTTGAAATGGCTAAATCTAAACCGGATACTAAATAAACTTCAACAATGCTATTGGCAACTAAAGGAATCGCTCTTTCAGGATAGTCAGGGTCGACAGATGCAAGGCTGGTGTTAAAACTACGATCAAACTCTAAATTAGTTTCAAGATTATTATCATCTAAATATTCAACGTCATTATTTTCTAAAAACAAAACTATATCGTGTTTCTTTAATTGCTGGATTGCCTGAATTTCAGCATCTATATCATTGCTACCACGAGCATTGGTATGAATATGAAATGCACAACCACCAAAAATAAATGCTTTTACAGCGCCATTAGGTAGATTCTTATGATTTTTGGATATGTAATTCTCAAGCTCTTGAAAGAGCTTGAGAATAGCGATAGTAATTGGAGAATTACTATAGATCGTCATACTTAGTGCTGTAACACCGAAATATCTGCAACGCTTGTAAACAAGTCACGTAACTGTGTAAGTAAACGTAAACGGTTTGCTTTGAGTTCTGCATCATCTGCCATGACCATCACATTCTCAAAGAATGCATCAATCGGTGCACGAAGCGCAGCCAACTTAGAAAGCGCAGTGGTATAGTCTTTCGCGTCCAAAAGTGGTTGAAGTGCAGGTTTGATATTTTGAATCTCGGTATAAAGCGCTTTTTCAGCATCTTCAAGCAATTTAGCTTCAACAACCTCACCTGTAGGTGCAGCTTCTTTTGCCAAGATATTGGCAACACGCTTATTGGCAGCAGCCAAAGCAGCAGCTTCTGGCAAGTCACGGAAATGATTTACCGCCGTCACACGCTTATCAAAATCAAGTGGAGATTTTGGAGAAAGTGCTTGAACAGCCTGAATCACATCAACGGCAACACCTTGGTCTTCGTACTTAGCACGGTAACGACCTTCAAGGAATGCGACAGCATCGGCTAAAGTCTTCGCATGATCTTTCAATACATCGCCATAAGCAGCCAAAGCAAGCTTGATCAGTTCTTCAATCGAAACATCAAGATTATTTTCAGTCACCAAACGTAAGATACCAATCGCAGAACGACGTAAAGCAAATGGATCTTTCGAACCTGTCGGTGCTTGACCAATCCCGAAAATACCTGTGAGGGTATCTAAACGATCAGCAAGGGCAATGGTTGTACCTGTTTTTGTTTTTGGTAGAACATCGCCAGCGAACTTAGGTAAATATTGTTCACCTAAAGCTTCAGCAACTTCATCATTTTCGCCTTCAATACGTGCGTAATAAGTTCCCGCGATCCCTTGAAGTTCAGGAAATTCTCCGACTAACTCTGAAGTTAAGTCACATTTTGCAAGCAGAGCAGCTTTTTCAGCATCTACAGAATTTGCACCTGTGATTGCAGATAATGCCACAGCCAATTTTGCAATACGTTCAGACTTGTTCCAAAGTGTACCCAATTGTGCTTGGAATACCATATTGGCTAATTTTTCTTTACGAGAAGCAAGCGGTTGCTTTTGGTCTTGTAAGAAGAAAAACTCTGCATCAGACAAACGAGGGCGTACCACTTTTTCATTGCCTTCAATAATTTGAGTTGGATCTTTAGACTCAATATTGGAAACAGTAATGAAATAAGGCTGTAATTTATGCGCTGCATTGACCAAACAGAAATACTTCTGGTTGTCTTGCATCGTGGTGATCAAGGCTTCTTGAGGTACTGCAAGGAAACGTTCTTCAAAGCTTGCACGTAACGCAACAGGCCATTCAACCAATGCGGTGACTTCATCACGCAGGTCCGCAGGAACGATGGCAATCGCATTGACTTCATCAGCCAAAGCTTTAACTTGTTGGTCAATGATCGCTTGACGCTCTTCAAAAGAAGCTACGACATGTGCTGCTTTTAATTTCGGTAAATAATCATCTGAATTTGTTAATGAAATCGCTTCAGGCGCATGGAAACGATGACCATAGGTCAGATTACCCGCTTTATGATCCTGAATCGTTGCATCAATCACATCATTGTCTTTTAACAAGACGACCCATTTCACTGGACGAACAAATTCAGTACGGCTTGCCGCAGAACGCATACGTTTTGCGATGGGTAAGTTATCTAGTGCTGTTTGTAAAATTTGTGGAAGTAAAGCGTCAAGACTTTGACCTTTCACATCTTTTAAATAACAAACTTTTTCAACTTTACCTGCTTGGAAAGTCGATACTTGATCCGCAGTAATGCCTTGACCACGCATAAAGCCTTCTAAGGCTTTGGTTGGTTTGCCTTCTGCATCATAAGCAGCTTGTAGGGCAGGGCCATCAAAACGCTTTTGAGTGTCTGCTTGTGCACCATCAACATTGACAATTTTTAATGCCAAACGACGTGGTGCTGCATAAGCTTCAATTGAATCAAATGCCAAACCTGCGTCTTTTAAACCTTTAACCGTTTCAGCTTGTAATGCATCACGTAAGGTCTTTAAGCTTTTAGGCGGTAATTCTTCACAGCCAAGTTCGAATAAAACTGTATGTTTAGACATTATTTATTCTCCTCAGCTTTTGCTTCTGCTTCAACTTGTGCCTTTAACTGTGCAAGCACTTCGTCACGTAAATGCGGTTCAGCCATTGGGAAACCGAGTTTGGCACGAGCAGCCACATAGCTTTGTGCAATAGAGCGTGCCAAAGTACGCACACGTAAAATATAACGTTGACGCTCAGTGACAGAAATAGCACCACGTGCATCGAGTAAGTTAAAGCTGTGTGATGCTTTGATGACTTGCTCATATGCTGGAAGTGGGAGTTCCGCTTCCATTAAACGGGTTGCTTCAGCTTCATAAAAATCGAAGAGTTCAAACATTTTTTCAACGTTGGCATATTCAAAGTTATAAGTTGATTGCTCTACTTCATTTTGATGGAACACATCACCGTAGGTGACTGTACCAAATTGACCTTTGGTCCAAACCAAATCATAAACTGAATCGACGCCTTGTAAGTACATTGCCAGACGTTCAAGACCGTAAGTGATTTCACCTGTGACTGGGTAGCATTCAACCCCACCGACTTGTTGGAAGTAAGTAAACTGAGTCACTTCCATACCGTTTAACCACACTTCCCAACCTAAGCCCCAAGCGCCCAATGTTGGAGATTCCCAGTTGTCTTCTACAAAACGAATGTCATGTGTAAGCGTGTCAATACCAATCGCTTCTAAAGAGTCTAGATACAGTTGTTGGATATTGTCAGGGTTCGGTTTAAGCACCACTTGGAATTGATAGTAGTGTTGTAAACGGTTTGGGTTTTCGCCATAACGACCGTCTTTAGGACGACGTGAGGGTTGAACGTATGCTGCGTTCCATGTTTCTGGCCCAAGCGCACGTAAGAATGTTGCAGTGTGAAATGTCCCTGCGCCCATTTCCATATCGTAAGGCTGTAACACCACACAACCTTGTTCAGCCCAGTAGTTTTGTAAGGCAAGAATTAAGCCTTGGAATGTATCAATATGCGATATGGCGCGACTCATGCAGCATCCACTATAAGTATTAGAAAAAATTGGTTCTAAGTATAAGGATTTTGGGGAGGTGTGGCAAAGGTTAGTCTATAAATATTGATTCTTATCGCAGATCAACTTATGTGCATTTTTTCAGATTTTCTTTTGAGATAAAACTTTTCATTTCTTTGGCCTCTTTTCTTATTTTCATTTCCTCAATGTGCTCTTCAATTTTTGCATCTGGAGCATCACTATTGATTACGGGTTCCGAGCTTGAATTTTCAGATATTAAAATGAGATCATCCCTAAAAAAAGCCCAATCTTTTTCTATTGTTGGTATATTTTTAGAAGTGGTTTTTGCTTTTAAGATGCAGATTTTATCTTTTTTAATCAGCGTAAGTTCAAGTGTGCTTGATGGTTCGCCCGTCATTGCAATTTGCTTTGTTTCTAAAATTACAGGTTCATTTGATGTACTACATGCAGCAAGGTAAAAAGAAGAAGTTAAAATGATGAAATGGATTATTTTGTTCATTGGTAAAATTAAATAAGTTAAATTATATGTTTGATATTAACATAAAAAATTTATATTCATGAACTTTGTAAAGGTAGAGGGCGCTTCAAAAGCTGAATGTCGGAAGTTCATCATGACGATGTCACAACGCTTCATTCAATGTTAAGTAAATGAATTATTTAGAAATCATAGGGGCGAATTTAGAGGATGATAAAATGCACAAGATCATTATTGGGCTGTAGCAAAATTAGAAAAGACCAATCAAAACTTAATTTTCAAACTGCAGGGTTTTTCAATGCTAGCGGTTCTTGTCAAAATATTGAATAATTTGTTTTAAAATAAAATTAACTAATTGAATTATTTTATATATAATTTGAAAAATACTTTTTTAAAAATTTATAAATTTAATTTTTATATCAAAATGAGCAATCTTAATATGAAAAAATTCAATTATTTTATGAGCATAGCGACTTTAGGTTTTATATCTACAACATCAAGTTATGCAGTAAATATAGAAGAAGCCCCTTGTTTCGCCCCACAAACAGCGCCTATTTTTAAAGAGTTTTATCAAATAAATAAAGGATTTGATCAAAAAGTATTGTGGGAGTTGTATGTTCAATCACCCATAGATGGTTATCCAAATGCAAAAATGATTAATCAAACTTTAGAGACTTTATTTGGTCAATTGGGGCTCTCAGAAGAACAGAAAAAGCAGATGAAACCGACCCAAAAAGATGTATCTGAAGTAGAGCCTGAAGAATTAGAAGCCTATAACCTAATGGTTAAAGCACAAAAATTATATTACGGCGATAAAGTTGCTATTGATCAACAACAGGCTTTTGAGTTGCTGCTTGATGCAGTTGGAAAGAGAAATTCAGAAGCCTATATTTTCTACCCTGTGCTTAATCAGCATTGTGCTGATCCAGATAGAAAAGAAACAGCAGTTCGTATATTTCATACCATCGAAAAACACATGGGGGATAATGATGATTATCCAACTCCAATATGGGCATATTTAAGTTATGCCTATGCGTATGGTATAGGCACAGAGGTGAATGAAGCAAAGGCTTTAAAATATTGGAAAAAAGCTTGGCGTATCTATTCGTTACAATTTGATGCAGGTGGTTTTGTCGGTTTTATGATGGGACAAATGGCAGAACAAAAGCCTTATTTAAAAGCACATTTGGGTGAAGCTATGAATTATTACAAAATTGCGACCCGAGCAGATGAAAATAACATTCCAGCACAACAGGCAATTGTAAGATTATTAAAAACGGATAAAAAGTTTGAAGATCTGACTTATGAAATAGAGTTATTTGAAGAAACTGAAAACGCAAAGCATGATCAAGACCCAAAATCTGCTTATTTTACTTTGTCAGAATTATATGCTCAGGAGCAGTGGAAAATTTACAATCCTCAACTTTCAATGGAGTGGTTGGCAAAAGCAGCTGAAGCAGGGCATGAACGCGCACAGTTGAACCTACCACTCTATTATGAGCAAGGGAATTTGATCAAGGCAGATCCAAAAAGAGCGATGGAGTTGTATCAAAAATATTATGAACAGGACAATATATTAGTGGGTATCTACTTTTTAGATCGTTTGGAAAATGGAATCAAAGGCATTGCTAAAAATCCTGAAAAAGCGAAGTTAGTTCGTGAAGATTTAACTAAAAAATATCATGCTTTAGGACAAACAGGTGAGATTCCAAAACCTGAAGATTTGCGATTAATGCAGCGAATGTATTAAAAACTTTCTTTAGCAAAGATTAGTCTTGAGTCATGGCTCACTAATCTGAGCTATATCTAAAACTTAATGTTCAATCCATAATCCTTTTTCAATGCCAATAAAGCCTCAGCATTGCCTTTGGCATCGTCAACAGGGTTATGGGTATGTGCTGTTTTGCGTAAATGCTTAAAACTTTGAAAGCTATCTTTGACCAGTCCTTTATACAAACTGCCTAAATTTTGTGAACTAAATCCAAACGGATTACTGCCAGTAAAATGATGAAAGTACCAACAGACAAACCTCCAGTCAAAACCATTATTATCGCTAATAAAAATAGGGCGATCTTTACTGACTTTGCTCACCCACTTGGCAAAGTCTTTCATAACATGCTCAGGATTGTTAAAGCTTAGGGTATCTTCACGACTAAAGCCTGAAACTGCGAGCGCTTGAGGAATATAATTCTCGGAAATTGGTTTAAGTAAACCGTAGAATTGTTGATGTAAGTGATCTTCGACCAACACTGCACCTAGCGCAATCATTGAGTAATCACCGGGAATTGGACCATCTGCTTCGATGTCCACCATAATATAAGCCATATATTTTCCTTATTTTAAGATATTGTTTTTATGGTGGAAGTCATTATAAATGATGATTTTAATCGCTGACAAACTTTATCGGTATTTTGCTTTTTTAATATTTATAGCTTATAAATTATTGAATAAATTTAAAAACATTTTTAAATCATCCCTTATGCAAAAAATACAGAAAAACAAACTTTGGCTAAGCCTTCTCCTTATTGTATTGGCAGTTATTTCTATTCCTGCAATTCATCTTTTTAAAACAAAAATCAATGAGCAACAGGGAATTGAGCATATTCCTACAGGTTATCGGGATGATGCCAGTCATCTTAATTTGACAAAAGTGCATAAAATTGTGGATGTAGAAAGTACACCCGAAGTGATTCAACGACAGCTTAAAACTTTACTTAAATATGCAGCTGAACATCATCTAAAAGTCTCGATTGCAGGAGCTAAGCACAGTATGGGCGGGCACACCATTTACCCTGATGGTATTGCACTGAATATGTTGCCTTATAACCACATGAGCTTTGATGAGAAGAGTAATATTCTCACGATTGGCTCGGGTGCAACGTGGGAAGAGGCACTTCGGTATCTAGACCGCTATGGCAAATCAATTGCAGTGATGCAAGCGTTTAGTAATTTCTCAATTGGCGGCTCGATCAGTGTCAATGGACATGGTTGGCAAAAGAATTCACCCCCAGTTTCATCCAGTGTTGAGTCATTTACCTTGATGAATGCCCAGGGAGAAATTGTAAAATGTAGTCGTACAAAACATCCTGAACTATTTAAATTGGTGATTGGTGGCTATGGATTATTTGGCATTATTCTCGATGTAAAATTAAAAGTTGTTGATAATGTTGCTTTAACATTTCAATCAATTTCAGTTTTACCTGAAGACTATGTAAAGGCGTACCAAAAGATTGTCAGTAATAATCCAAATGTACAATTTGCTTATGGTCGTTTACGTATTTCAGATAAACATTTTTTACAGCAGGCAACCTTAAACTATTTTGAAAAAATTGATAAAAAACCTTTGGCATTATCACAACAACAAAGTAAAAATGCTGAAACCAAGCGAATTGTGTTTCGTGGTTCTGTTGATAGTGAATACGGCAAACGGCTACGTTGGGATCTAGAAAGTAGTCTGAATTCAGTATCGCCTTATGCGACATTTAGTCGTAATGAAATTCTCAGTGAAGATGCCGCCTTGATTGAAAATAAAGATATCCATTCAACCGATCTATTGCATGAATATTTTATTCCAAAGCAGCACTTGGCTCAGTTTATTCAAGATCTCAAGCCCGTTTTAAAAACTAAAAAAGTGGATCTACTCAATATCACGATTCGTGAAGTTGAACATGATCATGATGCATTTATGAATTATGCCCGAGAGGATGTTTTTGGCTTGGTGTTTCTGTTTAATCAAAAGAAGACTGCACAACAAGAGCAGGATATGCAACAACTGACTCAGCAATTGGTTGATATTACACTTAAAAATCAAGGCACATTTTATTTGCCTTATCGCTTACATGTGAGTCGCGACAAGATGCGTTTAGCCTATCCGCAAACGGATGCTTTTTTTAGTTTGAAGAAAAAATATGATCCAGAGGAGATTTTTAGTAATCAGTTCTATCTACATTATCGTGAGTCGTGAATGATGGTCTGGAAAATACTTTTAATAAACCCCAATAACAGCACCCTGCAAATACAGAAATTGCATAAAAAAACCAATCGCTCAATAGTTTCCATAGTGGTGTAGGCAATGATCCAGTAAAAACAAGATAGCCAATGATGTTGACAATTAACCACATCAATAGTGAACCGACGAAAATACTGAAAAAATTAAGCCAATACTGATGTGCAAGCCAAAGTGAAATGACATAAGCAACTGGAATGACTATAACGCAATAAATCAGATAAACGATTAAGCTAATACCAAATATTGTGAGTAGAGACTGTATATCATATTGATGATTCATAAAAAGGAAAAACGCGACCAATAGGATTAAGCTCAGACTGGGTGCTAAAAACAAAGCCTTTAAAATCGATTTATTGCTATATTGAGTCATGATCAAAACAATAAAGGAATAAATATGATAAAAGCATGCATAATCATGATGATTTTATCTACAACTATTTGTTCAATATCGGCTTATGCAGAACAGAGTGTTGCTTCACCCGATGTATATAACCAATGTGTTGAACAAACTATCGAAAAACTGGCTTTAGGAAACATCAACAATGCTGTGGTTGAATCGTGTAGTAATCAGAGTAGGGCATATTATGAAAAGGAAATTGTCAAAGTTCTCGATCAGATCAAAAAACAGAGCCAGATAGACCATCAGCAAGAACGTTATAACGATATCATGAAATCACAACGCTTATGGAAAGCTTATGTTGATCAGGAGTGCCAAAATGCTGGAAGCTATATTGGTTCACCCATGTATGAGTTTTGTCCAATGCAAGAATATGGGAAAAGACTTGATCAATTGACTGAATATGCTCAGTGAAAAATCAGTGGATGAGAAATATCCTTGGAAAATTTATCCATTTAAGATAGATAATAAATATATCTTATAATCACAACATCGTATAATTCACACTTTAAAACGTGTTAAAGCGCAGGACTGTCGTGTTTCATACGCAACTTGAATGGTTAAATACCTTAAAACCCAATTTTAAAGTTTTACCGCTAAAAGATCGTTTAGTCTGTGGTGTTGGTGCACTGCTTGGATTAGCAGTGTCATCATTGGTCAGTTGGTATGTACTCGGTGGATTTAATGCATGGTATATCGCACCGATGGGCGCGTCCTCGGTATTGCTCTTTGCTGTACCCGCAAGCCCTTTATCACAACCCTGGAATATGGTGGTGGGGAATACCATCGCAGGTTTAGTCGGCGTGACTTGTACCATCTTTATTTCCAATCCAACCGAGGCATTTAGTGTTGCTGTTGCATTGTCGATCTTCTTGATGATGAGTACAGATTCATTGCATCCGCCAAGTGGTGCGGTGGCGATTACTGCCGTGTTGGGTGGCGCTTCTATTCATCAGTTGGGTTATCAATTTATCTTTTACCCAGTATTACTCAATTCAGTCTTGCTGCTGGTGATTGCGATCATTTTTAATCGTATGTTGGGAAAGCAATATCCACAAGTTGCACAGCTCAATACACGTTCTAAGGATCCAACGCCGACACAGAAAGTCACCATTCAACCGCAAGATATTCAAGATGTGTTAGAACAACAGACACAGCTTTTAGATATTAGTGAGTATGACTTACAAAAAATCATTTTAGAAGCACAAGAAAAGGCCAATGCAAGGGCAGTACATCAATACCTTTGCCAAGATATTATGAGCAAAGATGTCATGAGCCTAGATGAGCAAGATGATATTCATCAAGCTTTAGATAAGTTTAAACGTGTGAATTTGATGAGTTTGCCAGTGATCAATACTGATCGGGAGTTGGTTGGTACATTGGCATTGTATGAAATTGTAGAATGGTTTAAACGCGCTGCTGATGCTCGTGCCCCTTGGGAAAATTTGGTCAAACAAATTATGAATCGACAAGTGGTCACTGTACAGCCGATGCAACCAATTCAAGACTTGGTGCCTTATTTCGTTGAACGCTCTTTTAATTATATCCCTGTAGTTGATCATCAAAAAATGGTCGGGATCATTAGTCGCGCAGATATGATCGCAGCATTGCAGCAACAACTAAATAATGCACAATGATACTATAAAAAGATGCGATATAAAAAAAGCTACAGCAGTTTGGGGGAACTGTTGTAGCTGAAAAGGGTAATACCTTTAAATCAAATTCAATTAATGGGTCTTCTCTTCATAAATAGTTCGTACAGGGCGCTCATAGCTTTGCGGTTCATTTAGCTGCAATTTTTGTTTGGGCATAATTAACCAAAGCACCAAATACACCAGAATACCTGGAAAAGCTGCGCTCAAACATGAAACGATCACGAAAATAATTCGCAGCAATGTTACATTCCAACCAAAACGTTCAGCAATACCGCCCATTACACCGGCGATCATATTGTGACGGCTTGAACGATATAAACCAGAATTGGCCATTTAAATCTCCTTAAAATAATTCATCATCATTCATGATTAAAAATTTAAAAATGAATTTATATTATTAAATAGTGGCGTTTCTGTTTGATTCTTCAAGTGAATCACCGATTAAAATTGTTAAGACTGTGTAACAGGGCCACTTAAATCATTAAAAATAATGTAAAAAGTGTCCAAACCTCTGTAGTGGGTGGTTGAGACAAATACGTTTTTTATACTTTTGTAAAAAATACATCATTAAGATTTCGAGAACTGGTGTAACACAATAATATATACGTAGGTTAATATTTGATGTTGCTGGTGCTGTGCAATTGGGTTATTTGGATTTATGTATTTAACTTTTCATAAAGTAAATTTTTTTCGAATTCTAGGTATCAGTATTTGTACAGTACTGAGTGCTTGTGATTCCTCAAAATCAAATGATAAACAACAAGGTACATCTGACACACAAAATTCATCGAGTGAGCTTGCGTTACAAGAAACACCGCAACATGCTCATTCAAGCGAAGGAAAAAAACTAACAGACCTTGCGGGTCAAGCAACTCTACCTGCTGTAGTAGATATGCAGAGTCAAGATCAGCAAAGTGGGGAACTTCCTACAAAAGCTGAGGCATTTGTGGGGCGTTATCATGTACAAATGAGCTGTGAAGATCCATTCGCCAAATGTGATAAAGGCAGTGCAGAGTTTATTATTAACTTACTTCCAGACGGCACTGCACATCGCACCTTTGTTTATATGGGGAAAATAACATACGAAAATAATGATATAAAATCGAATCGTGCTTATCAAAAAAATACTTGGATCTATGATGAGCTAAATCATGAAATCGTGATTAACCGAATTGAAGGGATCCAGTTCTATTATAAAGTGGATGAACAAAATGATTTGGTGATGGATATTGATAAAATTATTAATGGAACTGAAGAAAATCGGCTCTATTTTAGTCAACACCATACCGCACCAACAAAAGCCTATGTGTTAAAGAAATTTGATAATTAAAATATTAGTAGTTAAATAATTGATAATTGAAAAGCTAAACAATCAAAAATAAGATCAAACAATGAGCCTTTATCTAGAATGATAGAATAACCAATACTTGATGTCAGACCAAAACCTGTTTCAGCCAATGGTACTGAATAGCCTAAGGTTAAGTTCTATGCATGACCTATAAATTCAATTTAGTCATTACTATAATTAATATGGGTTAAGAGACTATCTTTACCCCAAAATACGTTATCAAATGTTAAACGTGCTGAAAACTCATGCCATGCTCAATCTGACCAACCTAGGTAGTTAAATGGGTTATAGCTCAAATCTAGTAGAGGTTTAATTTGTTTAGATCAATTTAATGCCGTGTTATAGTCAATATATGAGGTAAATTCAAAATGTAGTGATGCTGAATCACCGAAGTTTGTATCGGCAGTAAAGATTCCACCGTATAAATCCGAGTCATGTGACAGTACAAAGCTTCCTTGTAGCGTAGGATCATTAGATTGGTTAGACCACGGAAACGTAGTCTGTTGCGAGTGCGGCATAACCACTTAAGCTAAGACCCGCTGCATGTTCCATTTCTGTGGACACAGCAGAATGGGTTACCATTGTTGTCAGTATTACCGATAAAATTATTGGTTTAATCATATTGATTTACTTTTCGTAAAAATTCTTTTTATTTAAACGTCATTTTTCAACTACAGATTGTTGATTGGTTTTTAACCCATTGTTTTACTCAATTCAAGTGATATTCAAGCAGATGTATATATCGATATTGAATATTGAACAAATACAGGCTTGGGATACTTTTTCTTTAATTTGTTCATGGTTATTCTGGCCTTAATTTTTTCAAAATATTAGATGATCTTGATTTGAAATTTTAAGGTGATTTCATAAATAATTTTGATTTCTTTGCGATGGAGTAACTACTACACTATTCAGTCTCTTTTAGCCCTAATTTAAAAAAACTTAGGGCCTGATACTGAATATAAAATTTAACCCAATTCTCAGATTGGTTATACTTTTTTATTTATGGGATAGATTCCTTATGTCCATAACATCTATGGAAAATAGTAAGATTCAGGCAATTCTTGAAAATCTGTGTCACGCTAATATACGTGATTGATTTACGATCTGGTTGGGTTGTGTCATTTGATTACGATTGTAGGTTTGGCTATTTATAGTTGAATCAGTTGACTCAAATTTAAGTTTATATTTTTGAGTATTAATTTTTAGTATTGATTGAATGATAAAACAATAAATTTGATGACATCGTGCTGTTGTAAAAAATTTAAGTGGACTTATTTTAATGAGGATAAGTTTGTTAAAAATCTGGTGGGTTGTGTGGGGTTCGAACCCACGACCAATAGATTAAGAGTCTACTGCTCTACCAACTGAGCTAACAACCCTGAACGTGTCTAAGCCATAGTTAAACGAGAACAAATGATGAAGCAAAATTTTCGAGGGTGGCGAAGCATCTAATGCAGATGTTTGGTTTTGGTCGGAATATTTGCAGGTTTCGTTTCTATTGTAGTACTTTAACCGTACAGAAAGAAGCCCTAAGAAAGAATGGTGGGTCGTCCGCGATTCGAACGCGGGACCAACGGATTAAAAGTCCGCTGCTCTACCAGCTGAGCTAACGACCCTGAGGGAGATGTGTAAAGCGCGATGCTTTACCCGACATTAGTGAAAATCGAGAATTTTCTATCGGTATCGATTTACAGGTTAAAACATAAAGATGGTGGGTCGTCCGCGATTCGAACGCGGGACCAACGGATTAAAAGTCCGCTGCTCTACCAGCTGAGCTAACGACCCTGAGTGAGGACGTGTAAAGCAGTGCTTTACTCGATATTTGTGAAAATTGAAAATTTTCTATCGCTATCCATTTACAGGTCAAAACAATTAAGTGGTGGGTCGTCCGCGATTCGAACGCGGGACCAACGGATTAAAAGTCCGCTGCTCTACCAGCTGAGCTAACGACCCTGAACCTTCATCCAAGCTAGGCTTGAATATGTAGTGCAAGAAAACTAAAAAGTTTTTAAACACCACTTTGTTTTGATGGAGCGTATTTTAGCAAGATATTGATAGAGCGCAAGTAAAAATTAAGAAAGTTTGCAACGTTCGGTTATAAATAACACAAAATGAACTAAAAAAGCCCTGAAATCAGGGCTTTTAGTTTAGAAACGGTATTTATAAGCTTCAATATTGGCAAAAACCTCTGGAGTGACATCGCAATAGGCATTGGCACTTGGCAGTAATACCAATATACGATCAGAGGTTTTTTCAGGATTAAAGGATTGTTCCTTTAATTTATTTTTCTGATATTTAAATGTACCCGTCGTTTCTACAATTTGTTGGATACGTAAAAATACTGGAACTGCATAGGCTGGCAAGTTCTTTTTAAACTCGGCTGCAAGCTGGCTTAAATCCTGTTCAGTCAGTTCTTCCCCATCATGTAAAGTAATGGCAGCCATACCTGCTCGACCATTGGTATTTGGAATTTCAACGCCGTAAACTACAGCTTCTGTAATTTTAGGATATTCACTACAAATATTTTCAACTTCAGTGGTCGAAACATTTTCACCTTTCCAGCGGAAAGTATCACCAAGGCGATCGACAAATTGAGCGTGTCGGAAACCAATATCACGAACCAAGTCACCAGTAATAAAGTAAGAATCGCCCTTTTTAAAGACATCTTTCATGATCACTGACTTGTTCTTTTCAGGATCTGTATAGCCATCAAAAGGGGAACGCTTGGTGATTTTACCAATCAATAAGCCTACTTCACCTTTTTTGACTTTTTGACATATACCATGACTGTCGCGAATGGCTTCATTTTTTTCTTTATCAAACTGGACGATGGCATAAGGTGTAGGTGAGAAGCCAACAGTATTGTTAAAATTAAAAACATTACTGAAGCCTACATTTCCTTCACTAGAGGCATAAAGTTCTAAAATTTCTTCGATACCAAAGCGTTCTTTAAATTTGCCCCAAATATTTGGACGCATACCATTACCGATCATTTTAGTGACACGGTGCGTATGATCAAGTTCTGAAGCAGGTGCATCCATGAGGTAGCGGCAAAGTTCACCGACATAACCAATTGCCGACGCATTAAACTTTTTGACATCAGACCAGAATGCAGAGGTAGAGAATTTACGACGGATTGCCAAAGCTGAACCGCCTGCAATTGCACCACACCAGCACACTACCATACCTGTTGCATGGTAAAGCGGTAAAGTGCAGTACATCACGTCATCTTCACCTAAGTTTAAGACATGACCATATGTTCCGTAGGCCAATGTCCAACGACTGTTGGTAAATACCACAGCTTTAGGTAAACCGGTTGTGCCAGAGGTATAGATATAAAACAAGCCATCTTTCCCTTTGACACTTTGTGTAGTCGAAGGATTGAATTTTGGAAATTGTTGAATTTTTTCAGCGAGATTGATAAAGCCTTGAGGTGCTGTACCTGGTTCTTGCATTGTATTTTGATCTGCAAACCAATGTAGACGGTCTAGAGCAATGTTTAAGTCTTGACGAATCTCATCTACCGCAGCACGGCATTCTTCACCGACGATCACCGCAACAGGATTGACCAAGTTGATACTATGTGTCAACACTTTACCTGTTTGTGAGGTATTGACTAAAGCTGTTGTTACGCCAATTTTTGCCAGTGCAATCACGGTCGCAATCAGTTCAGGACGATTTTCGATCATCACCGTGATCGCATCGCCTTTTTTTATGCCAATAGAAAGATAAAAGTGTGCAATTTGATTGGCCCAGTTATTCAGCTCTTTATAACTATAGCGTTGATCTTCAAATAATAACGCATCACCATAAGGATTGCGTTTTACAGCACGTTCAAAAGCAAGACCTAGCCCAGCAGGCGTATTGGGTGTTCTGATATAAGCTTGTTTAAGTCCAGTCAGGATATTGGGAAGCTTATTGATGAGCTGTGGTAAGCGCTCTGCGACATCAGTAAATCCGATGAGATCGGCCTGTGTTGTTTGACTCATATCAATCCTATTTATTTTTCGTAATCCAATACAATTTTTAGAGTATCATCGACTCACATTACATTTGTCTTTTTAATCGTATAAGACTAGTGCAATCAACCTAATCTGACAAATGTCCTGATAATCTCTTCAAAATAGCAAAAAAACCTAGCCATCGAAATGACTAGGTTCTCTTTAATCGCTACATTTTAAGCAAATTTTTACACATTACTCATCCGCTGGTGGTGTCGCTTTTTTTGGCGGACGGCCACGAGGGCGACGAGGACGGGCCGGTTTTTCATCTGTTGCCACATTGTCTGCCTTTTGGGCATCTTCATCTATGCCAACTTCAGCAGTCGTATCTAAAGCAAGTGATTGTTGTGGCTTTTTCGCCTTTTCAGTTGCAACAATTGCTTTTTCAACTGGCTTAGCTGGGGCTTCTTTGACCACTTCAACTTCCGCAGGCGCTGTTTCAATTGTAGTTTCTACGGGTGTTTCAGCTTGCACTTCTTCTTTTTGAGTAACCACAGGTGCTGCTTCAACTGGGCTTGCTTGAGTCTCAGTTTCCACTTCTTCTGGTTGTTGCTCAAGTTCAGCTTGATGCTCTTGCTTTGCTTGTACAGCTGCTTGTTTTGCTAAACGACGACGTTCACGAGGATCATTCGCTACACGGCGATCATTCTCAGGCTTTGGTGGCGTTAAGTCTAAGACATCAGCAGGTTGTGCTTCTGGCGCTGCTTTAGAGATAGCAACATCACGTGTTACAGGCTGCTTGGTTTGTACATCGGTCTTTTCTTCCACAGTTAAGGTCGCTGAATATTCTTCAGTAAACTTAACCAATGCACGATTGAATGTTGGAATTAATCCAAACTGTTCAATCAATACCGCACAGTCATCACCATAAACATGACGAATCAAAGTTCCCACTGTGTACTGATTTAATGTCGGTACTTGAGATGGTGCGATTTTAGGGGTTGTTGCTTTTGCTTGAGCAGCATCACGTTGTTGACGGCGTTTTTGACGCGGGTCATTGCTGGCACGTTGCACAGGCTGTTCTACTCGAACCTCTGCTGCAGGTGTTTTTGCTTCAGTAGTTACGGTCTGACTTTCTACAGCAGGCGCAATAGTTGGTTGAGCGTCTACAGTGCGAGGTGCTTTAGCAACAGTTTCAGCTTTTTCATTGCGATCATGGCGCTTCGGTTTGTTGCTTGCTGGCGCAGCAACTTGTTGCGGGTTTAATGCCACAATTTCACTTTGAGCTTGATCAAGATTGACCACTAAAGCTGTTTCAAGAGCTGCATGCTTCGGTGTGTCAATGAGTTCAACTTTAGGTTGTTGCTCTTGAGTTTGATTATGCTCTACTGGCGCATTGTTATTTGGCGCTTGTTGTTGCTCATCATTAAACACGCTGCTATCGCGATGACGATTTGGGCGGTTTGGACGTTGCTGATGGTTACGATCACGACGTGGAACCGCTTGTTCAGCAGGGGTTGCTTCAGCATTTTGATCATGCTGTTGACGTGGCTGCTTTTGCTGACGACGTTGATCACGTTGTTCCTGACGCTGTTCTTGGCGTTGCTCTTGACGAGGCACCTGAACCACTTCTTCAATCACTTGATGTTGATCAGTATTTTGTTCACGTGGCTCTTTATGCTTGTTACGATTTTTGTTTTTATTGTTGTTGTTACGCGGCGCTCTTTCTTCTTTCTCGCCCTGTTTTTCATATTCACGCGGTTCTTGTTTTTGAACAGGTGCATGTGAAAGATAAGCATTGGTTTCAGGAATAACCTGAGCTTCAATCGCTGTTGGAGCAACATTATTATTCACTTGACCAAATTGACCACGGCTTATAGCACCGCCATTAATCATTTGTTCAATTGCCGCAGCTGCATTGTTTGCAGAACGTGATTGGTCAACTGTTGCCGCTTGCTTTTGGACAAACAGATTTTCTAACCAAGCACATGGGCTTGAAGCTGGTTGAGCAACTTGTGCTTGAACCGTTTGTTGAACTTTTTGTGGTTGAGCAGGTTGTTGTTTTCTATTTTGCTTATTGTTTTGCGCTTGAGCCGGTGCAGTATTGTGTTGCGTTTGCTCTTCTTCCAAATGCCACTCAGATGACTCATAGCCCAATTCTTTTTCGCTTGAACGTGTAGCTTCAGTACGCTCATAGCTTGTTGGCGCAAAACCTTCAGGGTTATATGAGATTTCGTAATGTGGAGTTTCTAAATGTGGATGTGGCAATACAGTCACACGAACATTTGACGTTTGTTCTAAGTAAACCAGACTGTGACGCTTTTCATTCAACAAGAATGCTGCAATTTCAACAGGCACTTCAACTTGAACCTCACCTTGACGTTCACGTAATGCTATCTCTTCAACTTTACGCATAATTGAAAGAGAAAGTGAGCGTAAATCACGCACCATGCCTGTGCCATGACAGCGAGGGCATACATAACCAGTAGCTTCTTCAAGAGATGGGCGTAAACGTTGACGGCTCATTTCCATTAAACCGAAACGAGATAATTGACCGAACTGGATACGGGCACGATCACTTTGCGTCGCTTCACGAAGTTTGGCCTCAACCATACGTTGGTTGCGTTCTTTGGTCATATCGATAAAGTCGATCACAACCAAACCACCAATATCACGTAAACGTAATTGGCGAGCAATTTCTTCCGCTGCCTCTAAATTGGTACTGAGTGCAGTTTCTTCTACATCATGCCCACGTGTTGATTTCGCTGAGTTGATGTCAATTGAAACAAGTGCTTCAGTTTGGTCGATCACAATTGAACCGCCTGAAGGAAGTTTAACTTCACGTTCATAAGCTGTTTGAATTTGACTTTCAATACCAAAATGCGCAAATAACGGTTCATTTAAAGTATAGGTTTTTAACTTATCCAATTGATTTGGCATAACCGCTTTAACAAAGTTATAGGCTTCGTTATAGGCTTGCTCTGAGTCAATTAAAATTTCTGCAACATCATCACGTAAATAGTCACGGATAGCACGTGTCACAACACCCGCTTCTTGATGAACAAGCATTGGTGATGGACCAGAGTTTGCAGTACCTTGGATTTGAGCCCAAAGATCTAGCAAATGTTGAAGGTCAAGTTGAAGTTCTTCTTGTGAACGCCCAATCCCTGCTGTACGAACAATCACGCTCATACCACGTGGGGTATTTAATGACGCCAACATTTCTTTAAGTTCTTCACGAACTGAACCCGAAATTTGACGGCTAATACCACCACCTTTCGGATTGTTCGGCATCAATACTAAATAGCGACCAGCAAGAGATATATAGGTTGAAAGTGCCGCGCCTTTGTTGCCACGCTCTTCTTTTTCAACTTGAACGAGAAGTTCTGTGCCTTCAGTGATGAGTTCACGAATATTTGAAGTTTGGCGAGGATCTGCCTTGTAATAAGTATTGGCAATTTCGCGCATCGACAAGAAACCTTGACGACCTGCTCCATACTCTACAAATACAGCTTCTAGAGAAGGCTCTACGCGAGTGACATGGCCTTTATAGATATTGGCTTTCTTTTGTTCACGTGTACGGTTTTCTAAATCGAAATCGTAAAGACGGTGACCAGTGATGAGTGCAACGCGAACTTCTTCGGCATGTGTTGCATTAATCAACATACGTTTCATGGGTGTAACACCTAATAGTGATTCACACCAACAACTCGCTATCTTTTTAAGTGAAGCGAACATCTAAAATATTGGATCAATGCCCAAATCACGGATACATCCAATATGATTTGAGTAATTTACCCACTTGTTTTGAGCAAGGTTGGGTTTGATGCCTGTATTGATGCTGCAATACTTCTTTAATCTTTGCACGATTAAAGTTTTGAGGTTTTCACTGGCACTTAAGTGGTGCATTGGATGACTGATTTGATTCGTCTTTCACTATCACATTGCTCGAAGAGCATCTCAACTTTTGTGAGAGCGTCTTGATACGGAATTATCATCGTACCTTTACAAATTGTGCAGTTCCAATGCCTCAAACACTTATGTCCTGAATAACACTCTACAGCGACTTGCCTGATGTGCATCAGTTTATGTTTAAAAACCAACGTCTGGGTTGGCGACATATATTTTTAAACAAACTGATTTCTGTACTTTAAGTACAATTAAACGCAACAGTTTGTCTTTTTGCCGATATAATAAAGCCTTCGGCGTCGGCATATTCTTTTGGGACCTTTCCGCATCTGTCGTGAATTTTATCGTATGTGTCACGCTTTCATTTTTAAAAAAGGGTGGCACTAAATTTCACTTACGGTGGTATCCGTGCGCTGACTATAGCAAACCTTGAATCATCTGCCTATGGGCTATATGCTTATTTTGTATGAAAAGCATAGTCTAAATGATCAGTTTTTAATCAAATTTTAGTTTTTTATTGGATCACCTAACTGTATGAATTCTACGCAACAATGGCAAAATGTAACTTGGTTTGAAGTAGACGAGCATCAAGAAGGCCAGCGCATCGATAATTTCTTATTTACTCGCCTGAAAGGTGTGCCGAAAAGCCGTATTTATCGTTTAATTCGTGAAGGTCAAGTGCGGGTCAATAAAAAGCGTATAAAAGCAGAAACTAAGCTGGCAATTGGCGATCAAATCCGTGTTGCACCTATTCGCTTTGAGCAAAAAGATGAAACTGATGTACCTGTATCCGATAAAGTTGCTCAAAGCTTGCTTAGCCGTGTGGTGTATGAGGATGAAGGTTTATTGGTGATCAATAAACCTTCTGGAATTGCAGTACATGGCGGAAGCGGTGTGGCATACGGCTTAATTGAAGGCTTACGTGCGGCGACAGGTAAAAAATATTTGGAATTGATTCATCGTATTGACCGTGATACCTCAGGTCTGGTGATGGTGAGTAAAAAACGTAGCACCTTGAAAACGCTACAAGACTTGTTGCGTGAGCATAAAATTAAAAAAACCTATGCTGCAATTGTCAAAGGTCAAGTGAGCTTAGACCAACAGTTGATTAATCAACCTTTATTGCGCTATGAATTGTCCAATGGTGAACGTCGTGTACGTGTTTCAGATGAAGGTAAAGAATCTAAGACACAATGGAAAGTGGCAGAGCGCTTTATGCACGCAACATTGGTCTATGCTTCTCCATTGTCGGGTCGTACCCATCAAATTCGTGTGCATGGCTTAAGTATTGGTCATCCTTTGGTGGGTGACGATAAGTACGGTCATGAAACAGAATATCGTGGACCAAAAGCTCGGAGATTAAGCTTACATGCGATGCGATTAGAAATTCCAGGTTATCCTGTGATTGAAGCGCCTTTACCGGAAGATATGCAAAGCTTGGTTGCACAATTAAGAGCACAAAAGAAAGATTGATTCTATCTTGCTGCTCAGTTTATCTTTTACACAAAGGGAACTTGTTATATGAAAAGTTCCCTTTGTGTTTAAAAATGCGTTAGCTTGTCATGTAAAGCGTATAAGATTTAAAAATGAGTCATGCGTACACTGAGCAAATATTGGAAATAATTCATGCAAAAACCTGTAAAGCTTATCATTTTTGATTGGGATGGCACTTTATTTGATTCAGTTGGGCAAATTGTGGCGAGTTTGTTGGTGGCTGCAAAAGAATTTGAGCAGCCGTTAACAGCTGATGCTGCGAAAAGTATTATTGGTTTGGGGTTGCCTGAAGTTGCTCAAGTGTTATTTCCTCAAGTTCCAGAGTTACATACTGAAATTTTAAAATGCTATGGTGATCATTATGTTGAGCATTCCAAAGATGATTTGTGGTTCGCTGGCGTTTCTGAAATGTTGCATGATTTAAAAAATCAAAATATCAAATTGGCAGTCGCAACAGGAAAAAGCCGTCGTGGTTTAGATCGTGTTTTGGCTCAGACCCAGAGTCAGAATTTATTTGAGATCACCCGTGCGGCCAGCGAAACCAAATCCAAACCCGATCCATTGATGTTGGCTGAAATTTTAGATTATACTGGAATTCAGGCGGAGCAAGCCATTATGGTGGGTGATACATCTTATGACTTAGAAATGGCACAGAATATTGCTATGCCACGTGTTGGGGTGAGTTATGGGGTACATGCGATTGATGTATTACAGCGTTTTAATCCGCTGACGATCGCGGATAACGTCGATCATTTACATCAGTTTTTAGCTCAACAGCTTAAGGCACCTGAAGTTGCTTAGTTGCTTTTACGCTGTTTGCAGATTGCTCTCAGCGTAAACTTAGATAAAACCAACGAGTTATAATAAAAAAATTGACCATGAGCCGCTCTATTCGATTACTCACTTTATTACAACTTTTACGTGAACAGCGTTATCCCATTACCGCGCAATGCTTAGCAGAACATTTGGAGATTAGTGTCCGAAGTGTTTATCGGGATATTGAAAGTTTACGTGACCAAGGTGTTAATATTGAGGGCAGTGCGGGCTTAGGATTTCAGCTGAAAGAAAACTTTTTACTGCCTCCGATGAGTTTGGATGAAACAGAAGTCGAAGCAGTGTTCTTGGCATTGCATTGGTTAAGGTCAGTGCCAGATCCAGCATTGAAAAATGCTGCACATTCAGTTTTGGCCAAACTTAATGCAGTATTGCCCAAGAATAAACAAGAGCTGATTGATGAAACCATGCTTCGGTCTATCAACCATTGGCTTGTGGTTGACGAAAAAATTGTCGAACAAGTACGTCTAGCTATTCGATATCAGGTCAAGATCGAAGTGCATTATTTAGATGAAAAACAAAATATTTCTACCCGTATGCTTTGGCCTTTTGTTTTAGGATATTTCAATGACAAAATGCTGTTGGCTGCATGGTGTGAATTACGTGAAGATTTTCGAAATTTTCGTTTAGATCGTATACAAAAATTAAATGTGACTGAAATCATTTACCCAGAGTTTAAGCGCCATCTTTTTCAGGCATGGTGGCAAAAAGAGCTGCAAAAAAAATCCATGCTAAAAAGCTCCTGACAAAAACTGACACAGCCGCCCTTTATATTCAATACACCACTATAAAGGAATGGAAAAATGGGCTTAAAACTATATAGCAACGCGCAGTCTAGAGGTCTTGTTATTGAATGGCTACTGATTGAGCTGGGGGCTGAATTTGAAAAAATTGAGTTGGCTTATCACACTGAAATGAAGTCGGAATCTTATCTAAACATTAACCCATTTGGCAAAGTACCCACCTTAGTCGATGGCGATGTGGTGATTTATGAAATGCCTGCAATTTGCGCCTATTTGGCAGATAAGTTTTTTGATCAAGGGCTTGCACCAGCGCTGGATGATCCAAAACGTGGTTTGTATTTCCGTTGGTTATTCTTTGCTGCTGGACCGTGGGATGCAGCCACAACGGATCGCGCATTAAAGGTTGAGGTTACCGATGAACAAAAAATGCATATTGGCTATGGAAACTTTCAGGACAGCTATACGGCTTTAATTCAGGGCTTGGAACAGGCTCAACCTTATCTATGTGGTGAGCAATTTACGGTAGCCGATGTGTTTGTTGGCTCCATGCTATTTTGGCAATTGAAGATGGCAGAGATTGAAAGCCATCCTGCAATTGAAAAGTATCTTAATTCAATCAAAAGCAGAAAAAACTTAAGAAATAATCAAGTGCTTTTTAGCGACTAAATCATCAAGACGATGCAAACTTAGCATGATCTCATACTGGGTTTGTATTGAGGTTTTTAGTCATATTCAAGCGCAGAAAATTATAAAAAACTTTGGAGATTGGATTTTGGTGTTAATCCCACTATTTTTTACTTCTGTTAAATAAAACCTGCAGCAACATTAATACAGATCGCCAAAATCGTCGTGTTAAATCCATATGCCAAAAGGATATGTAGAATATTTAAAACTCGCATTGAGCGAGAAGTGATAGATACATCTGCAGTTTGTGCAGAAGTACCAATGACATAACTAAAATATAAAAATTCAGGATAGGTTGGCTTAGGGGTTTTCGGAAAGTCCAATCCTCCATCCTGTCGATTCTCTACGGCCAAATAAAAGTCATGTGCGTAATGAATAGCAAAAATGGTATGCATAAATAACCATGCAAAAATAATGGTAAAAATCGCTAAAGCGATATGTCCTGCTTTAATTCCAGTCACATCGGGCAAATGTGCCAGTTCAATAATAATGGCAATAAAGCACATGATGAGTGAGAGCACAACCAACAGCAAAATGATCCATTTGCTAGCATCCTGCTGTTGAGCACGCTTTAAAATATGCGCTTGATTGGTTGCCCAGAGCATTTTCATCGTTAGGATGAGATAAATCAAAATGGCAATATTCCAACTGAATAACAAATTGGTTGACCACTGCCAATCTGTACCAAAAGACATCCCCATATATACAACTGCAGTGAGTAGAAAACTAATAAAGAAGTATGGGCGAGACTGTATACCTGATCGAAATTGATGAAATGCACGTCCTATCATGATGGACACCGCCTAAGTTAAAAATTGAGATGTATTTGCGTAAAAAAAATGGACATAAGTTTTATGTGTTTAAGCCGTCCTATTTAAAAAACAATGCTGTGTCAATTTTGGAGCAGTGCTCTTATTCTTGCTCTAAGCGATTGATATCCAAATAAAATACTTTGGTTAATAATTCGATGAACTTTTGTATAGCAACCGAGCCAGCACTTTTTCGATAACTCACATACAAGTCTAGATAGGGCAGTTCAATATCTAAAGGTCGAATGACGGTGTTACTGGTGGTCAATGGCGCAATATAACTCGGCAAAATTGTACAGCCTAAGCCCGCTCCAACTGAGTTGATATTCAGTAAAATATTGTCAGCTTTTTGGACGATATTCAATTCAATATTATTGTGTTTGGCAAATTCTAAAATGGTGTTATGTAAGGTGCTGGATTGTTCTTCGGCAGGGATAATAAAGTCGATAGCATTTAATGCTTTAACAGGGATACGTTCATGCTTTGCTAAAGGATGGTCTTTGGGTAAAAGAACAATTAACGGCTCACGCAGCACAAATTTACTTTCAAATTCTTCATTATGAAAATTGTGTCTGCTAAAGCTGATATCTAGCTCACCCTTTTTCATTGCACGTATTTGTTCAAGGTTATTTAAGTTAAATAACTCAATTTTGAGATCAGGATTTTGTACCCTTAAATTAGGCAATACATAAGGGAAAATTTTCATTTCAGCAACGGGCACAAACCCAATCCTTAACAATTGCTGTTTGGCTTTGGAAACTTGTCTGGCCATCGCAACAGCCTTATCGGCTTGCGCTAAGGTTAAGCGTGCTTGTTCAAGGAAAACAGCGCCTTCTTCGGTAAGTTCAACTTTACGCTTTGTCCGATTTAACAGTCGAACACCGACATCTTCTTCAAGATCTTTGATCTGTTGGCTGAGTGAGGGTTGTGCCGTATAAAGTCTCAGTGCTGCTTTGCTAAAGTTTAGTTCTTCAGCCACAGTAATGAAGTATCTCAGATGTCGTAATTCCATATAACGCGTCCAAAGAATAATCCAAAAAATGTCTTACTAATATTTTATAATAGTATAATCTATAAACAACTGTCAGGTGAAGATGATTATAGTATTTAGAAAATAAATGAACTTTTAAAATTCATTGTTATTTTAATATAGAAAATAACAAGGTGAATAATCTATAAAATATCTTAATAAAAATAAAAAATATTTCTCTAAGCTCTAGCCTAGAAGCAATCATTTGTACAAAGTTGAATCAATTTATCTATGGCTCTTGCTTGTCAAAAGCGTACTTGCAGGAATGAAAGAATTGATATCAAGACTTTCATTAATCTACATAATGGCCATATCTCGCCATTAATCTAAAGCGATCCTAATTTATATGAACGAACACTTGAAAAGTGTTTGATTGCACTGGTTTAAGTTGTTTCAATCTGTCTTATAGACATGATTATACTGAGAATTTCATAAAATTGACTTTGAGATTGGGTAAAGTCAGCTTTATGTATCTAGAGATTCTAGAGTTGATGAGAGCGTTCATGCTGATGTTTTTGATATCGCTTTATCTCAAAACGTTTAGACGGATGGCTTCTTTAATTTTAAATGCAAAATTGGAAATGGATTACCTTCAGCATCAAGTTCTGAACGCGCAATTTGTTGGAAGTTATGTTTCTTATAAAACTCCAAAGCACGAATATTTTGTTCGTTGACATCTACTTCATGTGCACCTAACTCAAAAGCTTTTTGAATGAGCATTGAACCGATGCCTTGATCAAAAAAATTAGGGTCAATAAATAACATTTCAATCTTTTGATAAGCCAGTCCCATAAACCCAGCGATTTGACCTTCACGTTCCACATGAAACAACTGCACATGATCAAAATAATGATGCTGAATGATGAGTGTTTTAATTTGTAAAATATGTTGTTCATTTAAAAAGTCATGAGTCGCACGCACAGAAGCTTCCCAAATTTTCAATAATTGTGGATGAGACTGCGACGGAGTATTTAGAATATTGGTTAAATTGGGTTCCATAAAAGATTCACTCAATTGTGAAAAACAACAAAAAATAAAGAAAAATCACAGATAGTTTCGCTAATATGAAGCAGGACAGCTATAAAAATCAAATTGATGTATTTGATGATAAAAAACAGGACAATAAATGTCAGATTCCAACAAAATTGTTGTATATGCAGCACTTTTGGGCAATTTAGCCATTGCTCTGGTTAAGTTTGTTGCCGCCTATATTACAAATAGTTCAGCGATGCTCAGTGAGGCAGTCCATTCTGTCGTAGATACTTTAAATGAAATCTTATTGCTGTATGGTTTAAAAAAATCACAACAGCCTGCAAATTATCATCATCCCTTCGGTTATGGAAGAGAGTTATACTTTTGGGCCTTTATTGTTGCACTGTTGGTTTTTGCTTTAGGTGCGGTAGTTTCAATTTATCAGGGTATTCAACATATTCGTCATCCAGAAGTTATACAATCCCCATTGGTCAACTATGTGGTACTCGGGTTTGCGCTGCTTTGTGAAGGAGCTTCATGGTTTATTGCGTTGAAAACATTTAAAAAGACCAAAGGTCAGATGGGATATTTTGAAGCATTCCGTCGCAGTAAAGATCCGACAACCTTTACTGTTTTATTTGAAGACTCAGCAGCTCTAATTGGCTTAATCATTGCATTGCTTGGAATATTTTGTGCTCAGCAGTTTAATTTACCCGTTTTAGATGGTGTGGCTTCGGTACTGATTGGTGTTGTCTTGGCTATATCAGCCTTGCTTTTGGCAAGGGAAACCAAAGGGTTGTTGATGGGTGAAACAGCAGATCCAAAACTGCGTCATAATGTATTGAAAATTGCTCAAGAAGATCCTGCCGTACATTCAGCAAATGGCGTATTGACTGAACAAATGGGCGCACATCAAGTGATTGCTTCTTTAAGCTTAGAGTTTAAAGATAGTTTAACTTCAGATGATATCGAAGTCTGTGTGAACAGAATTGAAGCAAAGATTAAAAGTATTCATCCCGAAATCGTGGCATTATTCGTGAAGCCACAAACACAGCAAGTATGGCTTGAAAGAATGAAAGGGCGTTTAGAGTAATCATGTCGAAACAAGAGCCAATGGTACGTCTTGAAGATACAACGGTACAAGACAACACAATGCAAAATAAGACTGTTCCATCTCAGCAAGTTCAACAATTGCATTATCGAATTGATACTGAAAATTGTCTGTCACATACATGGTATAAACCTGTATTTAGTGTGATTGGTTCAAATCAGCACAATGGTGAACGGTTCTTTAATGAAGTACGTAAACCACAAGGGCGTAGCCGTTGGGATTTGATGAAATGGCTGGGTACCCGAAAATCATATACTTGGAATGTGGATACCCAAAAAGAATCATCAGAATTCTATGCGGCAACACGCGTATTACCTCAGAATCGACCAGATGCTGATGAACATGATTGGCAAATCTGGTTTGTGAGTCATGCGACTGTACTGGTTCAAATTGGTCCCTATAACTTTTTAACTGATCCTGTTTGGGCCGACTATGTTAGTCCGAAACATGGGCGTGGACCAAAACGTGTGATTCCTGCTGGAATTGCTTTAGAACAATTGCCAGAGATTCATGCAGTTTTACTCAGTCATAATCACTATGACCATATGGATTTAGCCTCTTTAAGATGGCTACACAACAAGTTTGCCATGCCAATCTATACAGGTTTGGGCAATGCCTGTTACTTGCCTAAAGAGTTCCATGTGATTGAGATGGACTGGTGGCAATCTGCATTGTTTAAAAACTTAAAAATTATTTATACCCCAGCACAGCATGGCTCGGGTCGTGGTTTACGTGATCAGAATATTGCATTGTGGGGTGGTTTTTCTGTGGTATCGCAACATGGTCATTTCTTCTTTGCTGGCGATACGGGGTATTCACCGCATTTTAAAGAAATTCAAAAACGGTTAGGTTCACCGCGAATTGCGTTATTGCCAATCGGTGCGTATGAACCAAGAGCGCTAATGAAATATATGCACATGAATCCACAAGATGCTTTTCAGGCGCATTTAGATTTACAAGCCAAGCGTTCTTTGGCAATTCATTACCGTACTTTCCAATTGACGGATGAAGCGCGGGAACAGCCTGAGCAGGATTTACAAAAGGCTATGAAGAATTCATCAAAAATGATTAATCCATTCTACTGTATTCGTGAAGGCCGTAAATTGGTGGTGTAGTGAGTCTTATTGAGCCATAAAAATTGAGAGCGCTAAAAAATTGAGAACACTAAAAATGATAAAAATCTTATCGAGTACTTTGTTGTTTTGCTTGGTGATGAGCTCAGTTGCTGCAAAATCTATAGACCTAACTCAAGCGGCTGGGGCTGATTGTGTTTCAGATAAGCCTTGTGCTGATGGAGATCAGATGACTATGGCAACAGCCGAAGAAGATAGTCCAGCAGCAGATGATACAGAGAGTATCAAACCTCTCAATGAAAAATATGACTTGGAAACGGGTGATGAATGGAAATTAATTCATCAAAATTCAAATAATCAATTTTTTGAAAGTATCACCACAATATCTGATGGGAATCAACTTATTCAAGCTTGGGTTAAAAGTGTGAACCCAAAAAGGCAATACATGATTAATTATTATCAAGTACTGTGTAAGGATCGGACATTTACACGACTTGAGCAGTTTAAAAGTCAGGATGATAAAAACTATAAACTGGTTAAAAAGGTCGAGCATTATCGTCAGACACAACCCTTTAGTCAGGCAGGTGAAATACTTCCAGTTTTGCAAAAGCTGTGTCAGGATTAGGGGGTATTTACCCAGACTAAAAAATAGTGTTGATTCCTGATTGAAAAATCAAGGGAGATGAATAATGAAAATAATCCAAACTTTATTGATGTTACTGGCATTATCTTGTACAGCTTTTGCTGAGACTCAAAATATACAAATTAATCAAAATAATTTTGAGTTGAAAACAGGGATGAATCAAGATGATGTTGATTTATTACGAAAAGATATTGAATTATATCGAGATAATAAAAAGCTGCTCACGCATACAATTTATTCAACCACGGGTGACTGTAGTATTCACCAGATTGAATTGGGTGATTATGAGATTAAAGATAATAAGATTATTTTTTATAGCTACTGGGCTTCGGGTGATCGGCAGGGACTCTGGACCTATCCTTATGGTGTGCGCAAACAAACCTATACTGTGGATGCAAAGGGTAAAGTGGAATTAGTCAGTGCTGTACTATATGTTGAAGATATTTTGGGTGATCCGCTTAGCACAAACCCAGATGAGGAATACCTTCAATTTTTGCATACCGCTCCAAAAACTAAGCAACAACAACGTGCATTGAGTGAATATATTCAAACCATGCAAAGTGATTATAAAGGTCGATTTGTGCATGGACAGGAACGGGCGCGCTTAATTCAAGAAGTGAAAAGCAAACTTGCCAAGCAAATTGCGACTGAAACCAAAGGATGGAAAGAGCAGTTTGGTACAAATATGCGAATGTAAGTTTATTCGGCTTTTTGAGCATTGAGAAGTTGAATTGCGACAATAGACAGTGTGGCCATTGCGGTATTCATGATGAAAGGATTAAAACCCCGCGCAAAATAGTGTGGATAAACGATCGCAACAACCAGTAAAAACAACAGCATCGCGATGATATTTAAATAATGCAGAAGCTTTGATTGTCTAAAAATAAGAAATAATCCACCAAATATTATTTCTCCAAATCCTGAGAGTTCAATAAGTCTAGGAATGGGCAACAATTGAATCCCTGTAAATTGCCAAAATTGTTGCTCTTCGATGACTTTATATATAATTTTAGGGATGAGCCCTTGATAAAACCATAATACAGCCAGTGAAATATGAATGGTCAATAAGGCATTCTGAAGTACTTTAGAATTTTGCATCAATGCTATGTTCCAAAAAATGTTTTTTATTTTTAGATGAAGGCAGTAAACACTGTGCAGTTGTACCAAATAAACGATAGCGATTTAAAGCGATTCGGCAATATAGAAAATCTCGGATAAATTTAGGTATCCCGTACCCCATTTTTAAATATGAAAAGGGTGGTCCTAAGCTTTCAATCACTTTTAAAAACGCAGTGGATTCACTATAGGCTTGCCCATTTTTAATCACCAACATGCTATCAAATTGCTCAGTGGGCATTTGGTAATGTCTTAAGATGTCTTGTCCTAAAGGTGATTGCACCGAAGTTAATTTAAATTGTGCCTGTGTATCATATTTGATTAAAAACTTTGCCCAGCCATTACATAACACACAGATTTCATCAAATAAAATGATGTCATGTTGTTGAATTAGCGCTTCAATTTTCTGTTGCATGGCTTTACTCGCAATTGGGAGTTTCTTCAATATAGTGCATTTATACAAAATAAAAAACCGCCCGAAGGCGGTTTCTATTGAATGACTTTTATTGAACTAGACTTATTGAAAACCAGGATGACCTTTACCAGGATCGCTATCCCGTGCAGCTTGTGCATCTGCAACAGTTAAGCCCAAGGCTTTTGCCACGCCTTCACCATACGCTGGATCACATGCATAACAGTTACGGATATGACGATACTTAATAAAATCAAGTGCATCACCCATTGCACCCGCCGTATTATCAAACAGTGCTTGTTTTTGCGTATCATTCATTAAATTGAATAAAGCGCGTGGTTGGCTGAAATAATCCGAATCATCTTGGCGGAAATCCCAATAATCTGCATCACCACTGATTTTTAATGGTGGTTCTTTAAACTGAGCTTGTTCTTGCCATTGGCTGAAACTGTTCGGTTCATAGTGTGGTAAACCGCCATAGTTTGCATCGACACGGCCTTGACCATCACGGTGATTAGAGTGAACAGGGCAACGTGCAGCATTGACAGGAATTTGTTGATAATTCACGCCCAAACGGTAGCGTTGAGCATCGGCATAGTTAAATAATCGCGCTTGCAACATACGGTCAGGTGAAACACTAATACCTGGAACTAAATTGCTTGGTGCAAAAGCTGATTGTTCTACATCAAGGAAGAAGTTTTCAGGATTTTTATTCAGCTCAAACTCACCCACATCAATCAGTGGATAATCTGCATGAGGCCAAACTTTGGTAAGGTCAAATGGATGATAAGGGACTTTCTCTGCATCTGTTTCAGGCATGACTTGAATTTGAAGCTTCCACTTTGGGAAGTTACCATTTTCAATCGAATCAAATAAATCACGTTGATTACTTTCACGATCTTTAGCAACAACCGCTTCCGCTTCAGCATCGGTTAAATTTTCAATGCCTTGTTGGGTGCGGAAATGAAATTTGACCCAAAAACGTTCATTGTTTGCATTGATAAAGCTGTACGTATGACTACCAAAACCATGCATATGGCGGAAGCTTTTTGGAATACCACGATCAGACATCACAATCGTCACCTGATGCAAAGCTTCAGGTAATAACGTCCAAAAATCCCAGTTGTTGGTTGCACTACGTAGATTGGTTTTGGGGTCGCGTTTTACGGCTTTATTTAAATCTGGGAATTTACGCGGATCACGCATGAAAAAGACAGGAGTATTGTTTCCAACGAGATCCCAGTTACCTTCTTCGGTATAGAACTTGAGTGCAAAACCTCGAATATCACGTTCTGCATCTGCTGCACCACGTTCACCAGCTACAGTGGTGAAGCGTGCAAACATTTCCGTTTGTTTGCCAATTTGTGAGAATATTTTAGCGCGTGTGTACTGAGTAATATCGTGAGTTACGGTAAATGTACCAAAAGCACCTGAACCTTTTGCATGCATTCTGCGCTCAGGAATAACCTCGCGTACAAAGTTGGCCAGTTTCTCGTTTAACCATAAATCTTGTGCCAGTAGAGGACCACGTGCGCCTGCCGTTAAACTATTTTGGTTGTCTACAACAGGTGCACCAAAGGCCGTTGTCAGGTGGGTTACAGGACATTTTTTTGAGTCTTGGCTCATTCTATTTCTCCATTTTTAATTAATCATGTATTCATTTTTGAATAGATGGAATAGATAAAGAATATTCGCTATTACATGACATTAACCGTAATTGAAAAACCAATATAGTGCACAATTGTTAAATCTAATTGATCTAAAAATAAATGATTTGTCATTTATTTTTAGAAACAACTTACTGGCCTATATCTGCTTTAAAAAAATTGTTGATCAAGGAAGAGCAATCAACGTTTTAAAGCGATAACTTTACTTTAGAGTGATTTTTTATATTTGTAAAATTGATAAAAATATTGTTATTGATTTGTTTTGGCGATTAATGGGGCAGAGCTCTGCGTACTGATAGGTAAAATAATAATTCAGCTTTTATTTACAATAATAATGATGGTTTAAAATATAAAAAATAAAAAATCAACAGCTTGTGTTTTTTGGTGAAAATGGACTTGGATACAACCAACTTGTCTTCATCCATTTGAGAATATTTTGCAGAGCGAAAATTGATTGCATTCAATTTTAGAAAATCTGTTTTTTAATACATATAACGCTATTTATAATTTGAACCATATCCGCCTCCAAAACTTTCCAATCCTTAAACTCAGGTTCGATCAGCAATGTCTGCGAGACAACACCATAGCAAATTCTTTGTACATTTAGACTCATTTGTTTAAGTTTTTCATCATCCTGAATAAAAGGTTTCAGCATGTTTTGCCACATCTCTACCATCATGGCATAACTTTTTTGATACGTTTCAATACTGGAAACCTGTCGTTCTAATAAGAAAGACTGGGCCCATAAAAATTGTTGTGTTTGAATTTGCTCAAGTTGAAAATGAATAATTTGCTGTAAATAGCTTTGAAAATCTGATTTTGTGGATAAGTCATACACGCTTTGTGCATAACTTTTTAAGACTTCTGCATTGCTTTTTACATGTTGGTGAATGGTTAAAGCAATCAAATCTTCTTTTTTAGAAAAATACTCATAGAACGTCCCTAAACCCACACCAGCAAGATCAGTAATTTCACGAATGGTAATTTTATTGGCAGGATGTTCATGTAAAAGCCGAACAAAACTTTCCATCAACGCTTCTTGCGTGATACGTGCCCTTGATTGGCGGGGTTTACGACGCACATTGATTGCAGGTAAAGCCATAAAAATAATCCGAACATCCTTGAAGGTATTTTCTTCTATACTGAATGCAATTGGTAAAAACAACAAGACAGGAATTCAGGATGAACACAGCAGAGAATTGGCAAACACATGAAATCAGCAATCAGTTTGACGAACTGCAAAACTATAATTTATTGACTACAGATCAAGTCTTACAAGAAATTTTGCAACGTTATGGCAGTCAGGATCAGCAATGCCTAACTGAGTTTTCAAAGATTGCGGGTTCTACTGAATATTATGAATATGCCGATTTGGCCAATCGACATACTCCTGAGTTACATAGTTTTGATGCTCGTGGTCGCCGTAAAGATTTTCTAGAGTTTCATCCTGCATGGCATAAATGGATGCGGCTAAATCGACAATTTGACACACACGCATATCCATTTAATCATCCACAATCAAGTTCAAAATGGGTCGATTGGGCGGCTCGATTTTTCCTGAGTGGACAAGTCGAGTGTGGCAATCTATGCCCTAATTCTATGACGCTAGGTAGTATTCCCTTAATTCAAAATGAACCTGAGTTGTGGGCAAAAGTTGGTGAAAAGCTCTTATCGACTGAATACGATGAACGTGACATTCCGATTTCTCAGAAAAAATCAATTTGGTTAGGTATGGGGATGACGGAAAAGCAGGGCGGGTCAGATGTGCGCGCCAATGAAACACGGGCTGTTCCTGTAGCTGAGTCAGGACGTGGGCAAGCATATCTACTGACAGGACATAAATGGTTCTTTTCCGCACCAATGTGTGACGCACATTTAGTCGTAGCAAAAACTGAACAAGATGGATTGGCCTGCTTTTTTGTACCACGTTGGCTAGAAGATGGGACAAAAAATCCGGTTCAAGTACAACGACTCAAAGATAAAGTGGGTAATCGCAGTAATTCAAGCTCAGAAGTTGAATTTAAAAATGCTTGGGGCATTATGATCGGTGAAGCTGGGCGCGGGATTCCCACGATTATTGAAATGGCAAACTATACACGTTTGACCTGTTCAGTCGGTTCAAGTGCGATGTTACGTCAGGCTTTGGTGCAATGTATTGCCTATACCCGTCAGCGTAAAGCCTTTGGTAAACATTTGGCGGAACAACCGTTGATGCAAGCGGTATTGGCGGATTTAGCTTTGGAAACAGAAGCAGCCATGCAATTGAGTTTTCATCTTGCGCATTGCTATGAGAGTGATGATGAATTATCTCTGGCATGGAGACGAATCATGACACCAGCAGCAAAGTTCTGGGTGTGTAAGCGTGCCGTGGAGTTGACAGGTGAGATGATGGAAGTCTTCGGTGGCAATGGTTATGTCGATACAGGAATCATGGCACGTATTTTTAAAGAAGCCCCTGTAAACACCATTTGGGAAGGCTCTGGTAATGTGATGTGCTTGGATGTATTACGTGCAATTCAACGTGACCGTGAATCAATTGAAGTCTTATTTAAATCATTTGCACAAGTTGCATCTCAAGATCCAATTTTACAAGATGAATTACAATCTTTATTTAAATTATTTAATGGCTTACAAGCAGATGAATTGCAATTTATGGCACGTAGCTTAGTCAGTCGTTTGGTTATCTTGGCACAAGCTATTTTGCTGAAACAATATGCACCAGATTTTGTTGCGGATGCTTTTATTGCAACACGTTATAGTGCGTTTTATGGACGCGTGGTCGGAATGTTAGATGCACAAGCTGTGGATGTAAAACGTTTGTTAGATAGAGCTTTAGCTTAATCCCTTCGAAAACGCAAAAGCGGCATTATGTAAATAATGCCGCTTTTTTTTAAGCCACTTTTATCAAAGTTCAAGCTTGGGATGTGTAATCGAAATTACTTTTGTTTTTTAAGCTTTTTTTTGAGCTTTTTCAATTTACCTTCGTGTTTGGAGATTTTTTCCAAACGTGCTTTGATTTTCTGTTTTAAAGATTTAACTTGCTTAGACATCATGTTACTCCTTAGTTTGAGTATCCGTTGGCTGATGTTTTTTGATAAAACTACGGATAAATTTTCTTAACTCACGCGCTGCACTGGTATCCATCGTTTCACAAAGTTGTAAAAACTGGTCACGCTCAGCACTGTTAATGCGAATTAAGAGTTGCCCATCTTTTTTATTCACCTTTGTCTTTTTGGGTAATTCAGCCATGACGTATTTATCCCCAAAGGTGATAATCCAAAAAATGTATATATAATATATATGCATTTTTGGGTTTTGGCAAATTTATATTGTTGAAAATATTTAATATTTATGTTTTTTATTGAAATTTGTTGTAATTAAGTTTTTATTTCAGTAAATAAGTTGTTGTTATCGCAGTTTTTATCTTTTAATAAAAATTTGTTTATGAGCGGAAGAATCAACAGTAGATTACAAGCGGATGCTTTTATTAAAACACCTTATAGTATGTTTTATGGATGAGTTGCTGAAATGTTAGATATGCAAGCTGTGGATGTAAAACGATTGCTAGATAGAGTTTTACTGAGTACATCGTGTATGTAGTGAGTGAGCTATTTTTAAAAGAAAACCCATTTATTTATAATGAGTTTTCTTTGTTCATTGAACTCAGCATTTCACAGAATTAATTAGATTTAATCAGCTCAACTCTACGATTTAAAGCTTTACCGTCTTCAGTTGAATTATTCGCAATAGGGTGTGTATCTCCCAAGCCTTTGGCTGTTAAACGGCTTTGTTGAATTCCAGTATTATTGGTTAAAGCTTTAACAACAGCATTTGCACGTTGTTCTGAAAGCGTTTGATTATGTTTGGTATTACCTGAATTATCTGTATGACCATTAATACTCAATTTGAGTTCAGGGTTGTTTTTTAGCAGTTGAATGACTTGTTCAATTTGAGGTTGAGAGTCGGGCAAAATATTCGCTTGATCCGTGGCAAAGTTAACCTCAATATTGACTTTATTGTCCTTATCCAAAGCTGTTTTGAGTTGGCCTGAATTTAATGCTTTAGCTGTAATTTCAACAGGTTTAGTTTCTGCGACGAATAGGCCAGCATGTCCATTCCCTGCCTGTGTCAATTGGAACCAAATATTTTTATTGGCTTGACGTATCACAAAGGTCTGTGTCGGGTTATTAAAAATATCTCCCAATCCTGCAACATAATCGACTTGGAATTTTTGTGGGATATTTTCTAATTCTTGTTGAGGAATTTTACTCTGTGTAATTTGTTTGCCACCCAATTGCTGGATTACATTTTCCAAATTACGTTGCAATTCTAAAAAACTTCCTTCTTTATAATTTTCATTTTGTTGAATGGCTGCACTATATAATTGACCTTCAATATTTTCGATATGTTGACCTGTCCAAAATGGTATTTTCTCAAAATTTACGGTCGTTGCTTCGTGAAACTGATAACCATTTGGCAAAGAAATATATGGAAACTGACCAAGTGTAATATTTGAAATTGGAATCTTGGAGAGATCAAAAGTGTTCTCTGTAGATTCAGTTTTCGCAGTTTCAGATGGTACAGAACTCGCACTTGATTCAGTTGTTATGACTTCTGCTTTCTCAGGTTTACTACATGCGATTAAACCAAGTGTAGGAATAACCAATAATAGTAGAAAACTCGATAATTTCTTTTGATTGAACACATGATCCTCCAGTTCTAACTCATCACCCTATATTTTATTGAGCATATTTATATTCAAATTTCTTTAAATACTATAGATAACAATACTCATGAATTACATGAAGTTTTCAATCTGATTTGTAAAATTTTAATTAAATTAAAAATGATCTTTTGATGATTAAAATCAATTTGAGATAAGTCTGCAAATTTGCCTTGATGCAATAGTTAAAAAGAGTGCAATAGAAAATAGTCACAAACTTGATCAATACAAATACTTGTATTCTACACAAAAAAGCGTAATATCAGATTCCCACTGATCAAGTGGTATACAGCAAAATAGGTAAAGAAAATGGCAAAGAAAAAAGCAATGCCAGAGGTTGTGATTCACAACTTTGTGGCCAAACACATGCATGAAGTCAACAAAAGCCAAGTGTTTGTAGATCGTAAAAAGAATGCAAAACGGGGTTATGATAAACACAAAAAAGGTCGATATTCTGATGATTATCGGCCTTTTTTGTGGACTGCAATTTTTGCTTAAATAATTATAAAAATCTAATAAAAATAAATAATTAAATATTGACCAAACGATTCGATTTCACCATATCGGCCAAACCATGATGCTTAAAGTAATACTCCATCCAGCTCTTGACCATGAGTGGGTTATTCATCGCTATTACTTCTTCTAATAACTTTTGTGCATCTGTCATTGATACATGACAAATCGCTTTACGCACACGCAAAATATTACTTGAACTCATCGACAAGGTATTGAATCCCATTGCCATAAGTAAAATGGCTGAGAGTGGGTCACCCGCCATTTCTCCACAAATACTGATTGGTTTTTCATACTTATGACATTCTTGAACCAACCGTGTTAAAGCACGGAGTACAGAAGGATGGAAGTGTGAATAAACACTAGATACGCGTGGATTATTACGATCAACTGCCAATAAATATTGTATTAAGTCATTTGAACCGACTGAGAAGAAATCGACCAATTCAGCAAATTCACCAATTTGTAAAAGTACACTCGGTACTTCAACCATAATGCCGATTTTAGGTTTGGCAAATTTAACTTGTTCTTCTTCCTGAACTGCAATCCAGTCACGTTCCAGTAAGTAAAGTGCTTCTTCTACTTCACTGACACTGGTAACCATTGGCAATAAAATATGCAGATTGTTTAAGCCGATACTGGCTTTTAACATTGCTCGGATTTGTGAGGAAAAGATTTCAGGGTGATCAAGGGTAAAACGAATGCCACGCCATCCCAACGCTGAATTTTCTTCTTCAATTTGGAAATATGGTAGGTCTTTATCCGCACCAATATCAAGTGTACGCATCACCACAGGTTTGTTGGCAAAGTGACTGAGCTGTTGACGATAGATCGCACGCTGTTCTTCTTCGCCTGGGAAACGTTCACGCAGCATAAATGGAATTTCAGAACGATAAAGCCCTACACCTTTTGCACCACGTTGAACTCCGCGTACCACATCAATCATGAGACCGGTATTTACATACAGCTTTACTGCAACACCATCAGGGGTAATGGCATCTTTGGTTTCATATTGCTTTAAATCTTTGGCAATTTGTTCTTCTTCTTTTTGGATCTCTTTATAACGTGTACGTAAACGACGTGGTGGATTGACAAAAACCCGACCTTGATAAGCATCGACAATCATTTCGACATCATCAAGCGTATTTACCGGCAGTTCAGTAACACCCACGACAGTTGGAATACCAAGCGCGCGCGCGACAATCACCATGTGTGAGTTGGCAGCGCCTTCAGAGGTCACAATCGCAGCAATTTTATCTACAGGGAGCTCAACCAAAGCAGCCGTACTGATCTCATCCCCAATTAAAATACTTTCAGAGGTGATCTCTTTATGACTAGTATCGCCTTCTTGTAACGCAGCTAGGATTCGGCGTCCAAGGTCTTTTAAATCAGATACACGTTCACGTAAATAGTCATCTTCCATTTGCGCAAAAAGCGCAACATGGCGTTCAATCACATTTTTAACTGCACCTTGCGCCCAGCTTCCATCTCGAATAATTTCTTTAATTTCAGCAGGTAAGGCATTTTCATCCAACATACGTAAGAACACGCTAAATAAAGCACGTTCCTCCGCCATGAGCGAATCTTGCATCTTGTCATCAAGCGATTGAATTTCATTGCGTACAGACGCAATGGCTTGGTCTAAAAGCTTAAGTTCTTCACTGATATCATCGGCATCACGGTCTGGTACCGAAGCTAAATCTGCCGGAGGGTAAAGGATGATGGCACGGCCAAGTGCAATACCGCCTGCACCAGATGAACCTTGGAAGGTCTTGTAGTTAGATGAATTGCTGGGTTTTCGGAAAACATCAATATTACCCACTGCATGTGCATGGGCAATTACCCCAGAGAGTTGCGCACATAAGGTCACCAGAAATGATTCTGCTGCCTCGCTAAAATCTTGAGGTTCGGTGTTCTGAACCACCATCACGCCCATCACTTTGCGGCGATACATGACTGGAACACCAAGGAACGAGTTATAGATCTCTTCCCCTGTTTCGGGGAAGTAGGCAAACCGTTCGTGTTTAAACGCATTGTCTAAGTTGACAATCTCTTCACGTTGTCCCACTAAACCAACCAAACCCTCGCCAAGTTGTAAGGAAACTGTCCCTACAGATTCTTGATTTAAGCCTTTGGTTGCCATGAGTACATAACGCTGGTTACGTTCATCTAAAAGGTAAATAGAGCAAACATCAACATGCATGGCTTCGGAAACTTGATTGACCATGATTTCCAAGGAATCATGCAAACTGACTGACGCATTGATCTCTTGTACAATACGTCTTAATGTGTCCAGTTGCATGTTCGACATGGATGTATGCTCCTAATTTAAGCTATGTTTTAAAGCGACTTCATCAGTATTATTTATAACAGTACTACCTTGAAAAATCATTCATATTTTGAAGAAATTTCAGCTGTATATTTCGGCATTCGCATACATAACTCCATCATCGCTTTACGATATACATCTCGTTTAAAATTCACCACTTGTCCAAGCGGATACCAGTAACTAACCCATTGCCATTGATCAAACTCCGGCGGGTCAGAGAGATTCAACTGAATATGTTTCGTTGAAGCTGTGAGTTTCAGTAAAAACCATTTTTGCTTTTGTCCAATACAAATCGGATCGGAATCCGAGCGAATGTATCGAAGCGGCAAACGATAATGCAACCAGTCATCTGTCTGGGCAATAATTTGGACATGTTCGGGTAGGAGCCCAACTTCTTCTCGTAGTTCTCTAAATAGAGCTTGCTCAGGAGTCTCTCCAAACTGGATACCTCCTTGAGGAAATTGCCAAGCATTGTGTCCAATGCGTTTTGCCCATAAAACTTGTCCAATATCGTTTGCCAAAATGATCCCGACGTTGGGTCGGAAACCTTCTGAGTCGATCATTTGGCTACCTAAAATTTGTTAATTTCATTTGACTTTATATATGGGGACATACACTCTTTTGTCCAACTCGATAAAGTCAAAGTAATAATGTTTTAAAATTGCTATGATCTTAACGAATTTCTATCGACTAGCGGTGATAGATTTACAATTTTTTTCTTAAATTTCAGTTTAAACGAGTATTTTCATGGAATTGGCGCTGTTTGACTTAGATCACACCTTATTAAATACAGATTCTGACCATTCTTGGGGAGAGTTCTTAGTCAATGAAGGCTTGGTCGATCCAGTCCGACATCGTGTGATGAATGATCAGTTTTATGAAGATTATAAAGCAGGCAAGCTTGATCCAATTGCTTATAATGAATTTGTCTTTGAGTTTCTTACTCAACACGATAATACTTATTTAACTGAGTTACATCAGTTGTTTATGCAAAAAGTGATCCGCCCACAAATGCGTCCAGCTGGTTTTGCCGCGATTCAAAAACATAAAGATTTAGGACATGCGTTGGTTGGTATTACGGCAACCTCAGATTTTATTACAGCACCTATTTTCCGTGAATTTGGTATCAGCGAAATTATTGCGACCAATGCTGAAATAAAAGATGGGAGATACACAGGGAAAGTGATTAATGTCCCATGTTACCAAAAAGGTAAATTGGCACGTTTAGATCAATGGCTCGATGGACGTACTGTCACTGAATCATGGGCTTATTCAGATTCTATTAATGATCGTTTTTTATTGGAATATGCTGATCATGCGATTGCAGTAAATCCTGATGATCGTCTTGAGCACTTCGCCAAAGAACAGGGGTGGGATATCCAAGATTGGTCGATTTGAGATAGATTCATTATTGTGATTTAAAGTAGTGTTGATCACTTTTTTTTATAGGTTCATGGTTTTGTTAAAAATGCTAAGTTTTGTAAAAATTTTTATAAATGAAGATTTTGTACTTCATTTTCATTATAAAAATGCTATGTTGATTTGAGCACTTTTAAAACTGACGGAGATTATATAATGAGCCAGACACGTCCAAGAATGACCAATTTATTTGAACAACTCGGTTTGGATTCTAGCGAAGAGGCGATTCAAAGTTTTATTGCAAATCACCAGTTGGATGCAGATACATTAATTACAGAAGCATCTTATTGGAGTGAGGGACAACGTCAGTTTCTTGCTGAAAAAATTAAATCTGATGGTGAATGGGCATTAGTGGTTGATCAGTTAAACGAGTCTCTACATGAGGACTCAGTAAAGTAAAAAATTGTGCAATGAAGATTTTATAAGGGAATAATTAGTAAGATCATTCCTGTGTAATATGTAAATCCCTTATCTTGAGTCACAAGATAAGGGGTTTTTATTGCAGGGATTATTTCATCATCTCAATCAATTCCTGTACAGCTCTAGATTGTGTACGCCCAGGATGCCAAACCATACCCAATTGGCGGTTCATTTCGAAACGAATATCAAGTTGTTGTAAGTCTTGATTTAATAAGGTTTTAGGTAAAACAGACCAGCCTAAACCAATTGAAACCAACATACGAATAGATTCAAGTGGATTATTGCTCATGGTGATTTTCGGCTTTAAACCTTTCTTTTCAAATTCTGCCAATGTGATTTGGCTGGTATAAGTCTGTGCTGCTGGCAATAAGCTTGGGTATTCAATCAGATCTTCAAGCTTAAGATTCTTTTTTTGTGCCAAAGGATGGAAGGGTGCAACCACGAAAACTAAAGGGTCATTCCAAATCGTGATATAACGCAAACGCTCATCACCTTGTGGCGGAAGGGTTAAAAATGCCAGTTCTAAATCCCCAGCGAGCACTTGTTCATGTGCTTGCTCAGAGTCCACAAAATGTACATCTAGTTTAACTTCAGGAAAGTGCTGTACGTATTTTTTTAAATGTTGTGGTAAATGGTGTAAGCCAATATGGTGACTGGTGCCAATCTTGAGTTTTCCTCTAACTTCGCCTTGCTCATGACTTAAGGTATGGTGAATATCTCCCAACTCATTTAACCAGTTTTTTACTTTAGGTAATAATGAATGCGCTGCATGTGTGGCTTGGACTCCACGACCTGCGGACTCAAAAAGTTTGACGCCGAAATATTTTTCTAAGCTATGTATGCGTTTGGTGACAGCTGGCTGAGTAATAAACAGATGTTCTGCTGCCATAGAAATAGAACCAGTTTCCATAACTTTGACAAAAGCTTCAAAAGCAGCGAGATTCATAATATTTTCATCCATAAAGAATTTTTATGCGTAATTCATTATTTAGAAACTTTAAGAATTAATCAAAGTAATTTTCAATTTTTTTTATTTTGTACAAAGTGATTGCTTCCATTCACGCGTTGGAAAAATTTTAATACAACTTTTTGCTATACAATTTGAGCAAAGCTCATTTATAGTCTGCGGATAAAAACAACAAAAGGAAAGCTATTTGAATCAATCATCAAACACCGCCATTCACTATTTTCAACATTATACTAGATATACTTTCTCTAAAACTTGGCTTCAATTTTTTATCACGATACTCATATTTTCTGGTTTGGGTTTAATTTGTGTATATTTTTTTAATATCTATTTCCCCATCATTATCGTCGCTATTCTCAGCATAATTTGGTTGAAGCTTCGGTTAAATCGCTTAAGAAAAATGAGAGATTTGGTGAGTTTTAAAATCCCAAATAATATTTGGCTTGCTTTTAAACAAAGACATCCGAATATTCGACAATCTTACTATCCCTTGATTGAAGAAGGTTTTAAAGACTGTTTGGCAATTCATTTGTGGCGTAGAGGAGCATATGCAATGCCTTCGCATTCAGTGGACGCGTTATGGCATATATTAATTGAAGAATTTGATGAGTTTTATCAGTCGATGACTCAACGTTTTTTAGGCTATAAACTGATTCATAAACCACATGCTTTACAAGTAACAGAATCACAGCGAGCTGCTCAAAGACAGCAATTGCTCAATACTTGGCATGGGGCATGTGCTTTACATGGATTGAATCCACAAAACACGCAGGTCTTACCTCGAATTTTTCAGGTTGATGCCCATGTTCGATGGGAGCGGGGTTTAATTTTTAGCTTACCGTTTATGATGACAATGTATAGCCAAATGATGAGTTCAACTTCAGATTTTCCACAGGCTTCTGCAACATCGTCATGTTCTTCGAGCTCTTGTTCAAGTTCATCCAGTGATTCGAGCCATTCACATAGTACAAGTTCTGATTCATCTTCCTCTTGTAGTAGTTGTAGCAGCTGTGGAGGAGGCGGTGGTGATTAACACCTCCAGCCCCAGCAAAACATATAATCTAGATTTTGATTTCAGTACTTTGAGCGGCTTTTTGGTCTCGTTTATTCCAAGCCTTTTCATGGAAAAAGAATGCAAATGCTTGTACGGTTGGTTCAAGTAAGCTTAATGTCACAGCCATCCAAAAATTACCAGTCACCGCATAAGCAACCAGCATTGCTACTGTGATATGCATGATGTAATAGCTTAAGGTTTTTTTGAAAACACGTTGATTGCTTTGTAGGAAATTTTGGATACTCGCCATGAGAATCACCACTTATTAATTCAATAGTTAAATAATAATCATTATCAATTGTAATGTAAAAAGGTTTTTTTGATTAATGTTGATTGGATTTGTGAATGGAAATAAAGTGAAGTGTGGTTAGAATTCTATAGTTACTAGAATAAAGAGAATTTATATGGCTTTGGTAAGCTTTCGCTTAGAGCAAATTTCAGGAAAAATTCACAATATTCAGATTTCTAATACAAAAATAATGCGCTGGAATATTTATATGAATGCTTATAAGTCTGGCACACCTGAGTTTGAAGTTCAGTATTTTCAAGCACAAATAGATGATTTAAAAGTCAGTGGCTGCTTTACAGACCTAGTCTTTAAAGAAAATGAAGATATTGAAGTAATTTTTTGTTTTGATGTAAAAAGGCAGTTTTGTAAGCTTTTGGCTTTGAAAACAAGCAATAATATTCTGCATATCGATCCTCATCTGCATTCTTTTGCCCAGTTATTCGATTTTAAAGATTTTTTGGAGAAATGGTTTATTCCAATAGTACTGATGCTTGTGGGAGGAAATATTCTAATGAATTTATGGTTAGACATTGAGATTCAGCTATGGGATATGTTGCTTTTCAGTTGTTTCATTTTAGCCATAGTCTATTTTTTAAATCCTTTGAAAATGAATAAAGACAGCTATTACAGAAACTTATCAAGAAAAATGTGGCAAATGCCAATGTTCCAAGAGTTATCAGCTCAACAGGTCAGCCAAACAAAATATTTTTATAAAATGAAAGAGTATATTATTGATTTAAATAAGTTTTCTTAAGGTCTAAATATTATTTTAATATGAGAATTTTGAAAAATAATATTAATTTTCAACTTCTTAAAGAAGATGTGTGATTTGTATTTTTGAATACAGCTTATCATTTAAGACAAATTAGCTTATTAAAAGATGCTATGAAAATTCAGTTAATAAATTCCAAAAAGTTTTTAAATTAATAAAAATGATAAATTAGATTTATGTAAAAACGTGGTTATAATTGAGTGAATGAAAGAATTACCCAGTCCAGTGGAGCATTTCGACATGGCAGGCGAAAACCAAAAAGCAAAAACAGAATCAGTAAAAACTTTGTATGACAAATTGTGGGATGACCATCTTGTAACACAACGTGATGATGGCTCAGCATTACTTTATATCGACCGCCATTTATTGCATGAAGTGACTTCTCCACAAGCATTCGAAGGCTTACAACTTGCTGGGCGTAAACCTTGGCGTTTAAGTGCTAACGTTGCAACACCTGACCATAATGTTCCGACATCAAGCAAAGAGCGTTCAGAAGGGATTGCTGGGATTGAAGATGATACTTCTCGTATCCAAGTTCAGACCTTAGATGATAACTGTAAAACCTTTAATGTGGTGCAGTTTGATATTAACGATGTGCGTCAAGGTATTGCACATGTTGTTGGGCCAGAACAAGGTTTAACTTTACCGGGTATGACGGTGGTATGTGGTGACTCGCATACAGCGACACATGGCGCATTCGGTTGTTTGGCACACGGGATCGGAACATCGGAAGTTGAACATGTATTGGCAACACAATGCTTAGTACAGAAGAAAATGAAAAACATGTTGGTGCGTGTTGACGGAATATTAGGTCAAGGCGTCACTCCAAAAGACGTGGTTTTAGCAATTATTGGTAAAATCGGCACTGCTGGCGGTACAGGGCATGCAATTGAATTTGGAGGTCAGGTATTCCGTGATATGTCGATTGAAGGACGTATGACAGTTTGCAATATGGCAATCGAAGGCGGCGCGCGTGTGGGTATGGTTGCAGTAGATGATAAAACGATTGAGTACGTTAAAGATCGTCCTTATGCACCGACAGGCCAGCAGTGGGATGCAGCAGTTGCTTATTGGAATACTTTACATTCTGATGAGGATGCATACTTTGATACGATCGTCGTTTTAAATGGTGAAGAAATAGAACCGCAAGTGTCTTGGGGGACTTCTCCTGAGATGGTGATTCCTGTATCTCAAGCTGTTCCAACGTTGGAGCAGGCTAAAGATGATGTACAGCGTAATGATTGGACACGTGCTTATCAATATATGGGCTTAAATGCGGGTCAGGCGTTGGCTGATATTCAATTAGACCGAGTATTCATTGGTTCTTGTACCAACTCACGTATTGAAGATATTCGTGCTGCTGCAGAAGTGGCGAAAGGTAAAAAAGTAGCGTCAAGTATTAAACAGGCGATGGTTGTTCCTGGCTCTGGTTTAGTGAAACAACAAGCAGAAGCGGAAGGTTTAGATAAAATCTTGATCGAAGCTGGTTTTGAGTGGCGTGAGCCAGGTTGTTCAATGTGTTTGGCGATGAATGCTGACAAGTTACAACCAGGTGAACATTGTGCTTCAACTTCAAATCGTAACTTCGAAGGCCGCCAAGGCAATGGTGGACGTACTCACCTTGTGAGTCCAGCAATGGCAGCTGCGGCAGCAATTGCAGGTCACTTTGTTGATGTACGTTCATTCTAATCAGGCTTAAGGAGCAAAGATATGAAAGCTTATACCGTTGAACAGGGTATTGTTGCACCTTTAGACCGTGCCAATGTAGATACCGACTTAATCATTCCAAAACAGTTTTTAAAATCAATTAAACGCACTGGTTTTGGGGATAACTTATTTGATGAATTACGTTATTTAGATGAAGGTTATCCGGGGCAAGACAATTCTAAACGTCCGAAGAATCCTGATTTTATTTTGAATCAGCCACGTTACCAAGCGGCATCTGTATTAATTTCTCGTGCCAATTTTGGTTGCGGTTCAAGTCGTGAACATGCGCCTTGGGCATTGGAAGAGTATGGTTTTCGTACAGTGATTGCACCAAGCTACGCGGATATCTTTTTCAATAACAGTTTTAAAAATGGTATGTTGCCAGTGATTTTGCCTGAACATGTTGTTGATCAATTATTTAAAGAATGTACTGCTCAGGAAGGCTATCAATTAACCATTGATTTAGAAGCTCAAGAAGTTCGTACTCCAAGTGGTGAAGCTTTTAAATTTGAAGTCGATCCATTCCGTAAACACTGTTTATTGAATGGCTTGGATGATATTGGTTTGACTTTACAGGCTGCGGATGAAATTCGTGCTTATGAAGAAAAAACTAAACAATCACGCCCTTGGGTATTTGCTGAAATTCAAGGTTAATTTTCAGCGAACATTTTACACATAGCGTGAATGCCTAACTCTTGCTAACATGCGAGTATAACAAAATGAATGTTAACTCAGTGAAGTGAGGGTTGGGGTTGAGCAATGACTAAGTTTTTGAGTTGCAGTGTTTTAATAGGTTTAATAAGCCTTATGCTTAGTGCATGTCAATCTACTCAAATGGTTGATTTAATGCGTATCAAGCAAGCTGAAAATAAACATGTCAGCCAAAATTCAGTTTCTGTCTATTGTTCAGGTGCAGAACATTGTGAATTTGCGCGCTTAAATGATGTGATTATCATGGATGAACGTGCACAACGTGCCAATCGTAGTGCCATTCAAAAGGGTTATCTCAAATTAACGGGTGAGCCTTTAGATCAAAATGGTGTTTATTTAACGATTCCACCTCAGCAATATGAGATGGTGATTCGATTCTATCCAATCACTAAACAGCATGCTGAAATTTTCCATGTTATTCATGATTTTAAAGCAAATCAAAAATACACATTTAAGATGTATCGCTTAAGGTCACAGGGTTCAGGAAGTTTGCTGAATGTTTCTTCACCGACGCCACTATGTGTCGATATGATTCAAGAAAAACGGACAATTCGCCGTTTTTGTCGTCCACATAATGCGGTGACTGGCGTGAGCGAATTTGTTGAACAGAAGATTTAATCTCACATCAGTATAGATACTGAAAAATAAATGGAACTACAAATGTCTAAACAAATTTTGATTTTGGCAGGTGATGGTATCGGTCCTGAGATCGTTGCTGCTGCTGAAAAAGTACTGACACGTGTCAATGATAAATTTAATTTAGGTTTAACATGGGAACAAGGTTTGTTAGGGGGGGCAGCAATTGATGCACATGGCGAACCTTACCCAGCAGTGACAGCGGAACAAGCGAAAAAAGCAGATGCAATTTTACTAGGTGCTGTAGGCGGTCCAAAATGGGATAACATTGAACGTTCAATTCGTCCAGAACGTGGTTTATTGAAAATTCGTAGTGAATTAAATCTATTTGCTAACTTACGCCCTGCAATCCTTTATCCGCAATTGGCGGATGCGTCTAGTCTTAAACCTGAAATTGTTTCTGGATTAGATATCCTTATTGTTCGCGAGCTGACGGGGGGCATCTACTTTGGTCAACCACGTGGTATTCGTGAACTCGAAAATGGTGAGAAGCAAGGTTATAACACTGATGTTTATTCAGAGTCTGAAATTAAACGTATCGCAAAAGTTGCTTTTGAAATGGCAAATTTACGTGGCGGTAAAGTCTGTTCAGTGGATAAAGCCAATGTACTTGAAGTAACTGAGCTTTGGAAGCAGACAGTGACTGCACTCAAAGAACAGCAATATCCAAATATTCAACTTTCACATATGTATGTTGACAATGCAGCAATGCAATTGGTCCGTGCGCCAAAACAATTCGATGTGATCGTGACTGGGAACTTGTTCGGTGACATTCTTTCCGATGAAGCAGCAATGCTAACTGGCTCTATTGGTATGCTTCCATCTGCCTCTTTAGATGAGAATGGCAAAGGTATGTATGAGCCTTGTCATGGCTCTGCTCCTGACATTGCAGGCCAAAACGTTGCCAATCCACTTGCAACCATTCTTTCTGTGGCAATGATGCTACGCTACACCTTTCGTGAAGAAGTGGCTGCACAAGCCATTGAGGATGCTGTAGGGCAAGTTTTAGACCAAGGCTTGCGTACTGGTGATATTATGTCTGATGGTATGCGTAAAGTGGGTACGGCTGAAATGGGTGAGGCTGTCGTTGCAGTGATTGCTTAAGCACTTGTTTTAGATACTTGCTAATAAAAAACACAGCTTAAGCTGTGTTTTTTATTTTAAATTTTAGCTTCTGATAAGTTTTGATAAAAGTCTAACCATATTCTCACCATTATACCGATAGGTATTAGATTCGCTTTAAAATAGCTAACAGGCTCGACCTAAATACTCAACAGATTCAGCAACACCATCTTTTAATTTAAAAGTAACTTTACAATTGAAATTAATGTCATAGCTTGGCGTGCCCATAGTATCATAACGAATCACTGGCATACCCATCCCATTTGACCCTACAGTCGCATTGCCTCCTGCCATGGGGATATTGATTGGTCTAAGGATGGTATAGCTTAACGCGTTATTAGTGGTTTGGATTTTATCGCTTACCTGATAACCCATCGCCTTAAAGTTTAAATTGCTTTGAATCTCAGCACTGCTTTTACCAATGAATTGTTGTAAATATTCATCTAAATTTGCAGGTCGAGTGTTTAAGCTGTTACATCCAACAAGTGCAATAGAGGCGAACAAAAACATGCATACATATATTTTCATAAGCTTCACCTGATCCATAGTTAACTTAATTTAGAAATGATCTCTATTCAGTATAATAAATATACACGCATATGTATGTAGATCGGTTGCAGGGCAAACCAAGTCGTATAAATTTTACCAAATAGAGTCAAACAGACAGAACTGATGAAGCTGTGAAAAGATCAGTTGTATTAAAAATTTAGAACAAATTAGTGCTATCAACTTTGAAGTAAATGGATTACAAGTGATAAATAGGTATATGAAACAGATTTTAATGTGTCAGATATATAATTGCTAGACGACTAAAAAGCGTAAGCAGGAGGGTAAATTTTGTGGATAATGAAAAAGCCACCTAAAAGTGGCTTTTGCTTACACTAAAACTTAGCGTGCACGATATGTAATACGACCTTTAGTTAAGTCATATGGTGTCATTTCAACTTTTACATTATCGCCTGTTAAAATACGAATATAGTGTTTACGCATTTTACCAGAAATGTGAGCAATCACTTCGTGACCGTTTTCTAAACGCACACGGAACATAGTATTAGGAAGCGTTTCGGTGACAACGCCTTCGAACTCGATAAGTTCCTCTTTATTGGCCATAGCCTACCTGATGATCAAATTGGAAAGGCGCAAATTATAGGCAATTTTTTACAGAAAGACAAGAATATTCGGCATTACAAGGCGGTAGATGACTTGAAAATAAGCGAACATATTGTTAAACAATTTCTACAAAAAAAAGCGGATAAATATTGTCAGTTTGGTCAATCGACTGTAATCTAAATTAAATGTTTTAAGTATAAATGAATAACATACAAGGAAGGGCACTGCGTGAGTCAGCTAACTGATGCTTCGGTTGTTTTACGATTAGGCTATCAAGCGATCCGTCGTGCAGGATTGCCGACAGAAGAAATATTATCAAAGGCTGGGGTAGCATTGGGTCAGGTCGACCAAAATGCTCGAACACCATTGAATGCACAATTTGCATTTTGGGTCGCTGCGGAGGAAGTCAGTAATGATCCAGATATTGGTTTACACCTCGGAGAGCACTTGCCACTGTATCGTGGGCAAGTGATCGAACACCTGTTTATTTCAAGTGAAAACTTTGGCGAAGGTTTAAAGCGAGCTTTGGCTTATCAACGTTTAATTAGCGATGCATTTCATGCCAAATTGATCATTGATGATGACGGGCGTTGTTATTTAACCAATGGTGAACAGCCTTGGGGTGAGAACATCGTCAATCGTCATTTTTCAGAATGTGCTATTTCAGGGATTTTACGCTTCTTTAAATTTATCACTGAAGGACGATTTGAACCGATTTACATCGATTTTAATTTTGCCAATGGCGCTTCTGATGGTGAGTATTATCGTGTTTATGGTTGTCCTGTCAGTTTAGGACAAAAAGAGACACGTCTTTATTTTGATCCTTCCATTTTAGAATATCCATTGTGGCAAGCGGAGCCTGAGTTATTGCAATTGCATGAACAACTTGCAATTGAAAAACTGCAAGAGCTTGCACGTTATGATTTGGTGGGTGAAGTACGCCGTGCGATAGGTTCAACCTTGGAAAGTGGTGAAACAACCCTTGAAACTGTTGCTGCACAACTCAGCATTACCCCACGTCGTTTACGTACACAGCTTTCGGAAGCCAATACCAGTTTTCAGCAAATTCTTTCTGATTATCGTTGTCGCTTAGCCAAGAAACTGTTGGCCAATACCACTGAAAGTGTTGAGCGTATTGTTTATTTGACTGGATTCTCTGAGCCAAGTACTTTTTACCGTGCATTTAAACGCTGGACCAATGAAACGCCTGTGGAATATAGAAAGCGTAAGCAGCGTTAAATCGTATGCTTGTGGGAAACGAACTGAACAGTTTTAATATAAAAAATCCTTCTATTGAGAAGGATTTTTTATATGCAGCCCCAAAAAATTATTCAGGCATATTTAACCAATGTGGCCCTAAAGGCATTTTAGGCAATTCAAATTGTTCAGGGTAATCTGCATGAATAAAATAAAGCCCATCTGGTGGTGCGGTGATTCCTGCCGCTTTACGATCTTGTGCCGCAAAAATTTCATCAATATGATCCACTTCATATAGACCTTGACCGATTTCAAGTAAGCAACCCATGATGTTACGTACCATATGGTGTAGGAAGCCATCTGCTTGAATATCCAATACTAGATAGTTGCCATGACGAATTAAGCGACAATGTTTGACATGACGTACAGGCTGATTGGACTGACATGCAGCAGCGCGGAAGCTTTCAAAATTATGCGTGCCTTGAAATTTTTGCGCCGCTTCAATCATTTTATCCACATCGAGTGGATAATAGGCATGTGTTACTTGTTTATGTAATAAGGCAGGGCGGTTTGCCGATTGATAGACCACATAACGATAACGACGAGCCTTTGCCTTAAAGCGTGCATGGAAATCGTTATCCATTTCTTTAATCCATTGGATTGAAATGTCTTTGGGCAATTGACTATTTGAACCCATTAACCAACCACGTATAGGCCGAATCGCATTGGTGTCGAAGTGGGCCACCATATTGGTCGCATGGACACCCGCATCAGTACGACCCGCACCATGTAAAATAATAGGCTCGTCGGCAATTTTACTGAGCACCTTTTCCATGGTTTCCTGAATACTACGTACGCCAGGCTGTTGAGTTTGCCAACCTTTATATCGCATGCCACAAAACTCAATACCAATTGCAAAACGTTGCATAAATACCTCTATTCAGGATGATCATACCAATGGTCATGCCATTGTTCCGAAGAGGGGTATTGTAAATAAATTTTAACAATTTTGGCATAAAGATCTGCTTGGCTCAGTGCATCACTGACTAAAATTTTTGAATCTTTGATCCAATGGCTAATCGCATAGCGCTGATCCATGCCGCCTAGAGGGACTTGAGTGGATAAAATGACTTGACAGCCATTTTCCTGCAAGCTTTTAATTTTTTGGATAATGCTCGCATTTACGGCTAAATTACCTACCCCATAAGCTTGAATGATCAGAAAATGCGGAGCATGTTTGGAGAAAATTTCCAGATTACGTTCAAACTGTAATATTTCAGTCGGCACCATCATCCAATTGACGATATTCAGCGATTTGGCTTTTTCGAGATGTGAAAGTTGTACCTGAAGGATGGAATGATCTACCGCTATTTGTTGTTCTGCTTTGAGTCCTTTAAACGCATCTAAAGCAGTGCTATGGGCTTTTAATGTGGTTCTGGCATGAATCACTTGATGGTAGAAAGCCAAATACACGCCTACAGGAAGTCGAGTGACGGCATCCAGTGCAGTATTTAAATTATCCAGCGCATCGGTGAATTCTCGAGTATTGTCCCCTTGAATATTGAGCAGTGGATATTGGCTTCCAGTAAGGACGACATGACAGGACTCAGCTAAAAAGCGTGATAAGGTCGCCGCAGCATAACTGAGCGTATCTGTGCCATGAATAATGACAAAGTGTTGGAAATTTTGGAGTTGTAGGCTTTGTATTTGTTGAATCAGCATAAGCCAGTCAATGGCTGTACATGCACTACTGTCTTTGATACTGGGTGCCTTGAAGCATTCAATTTTAAACTGAGGTGCTAAGACCTTTTTGAGTTGTGGAATAAACTCAGCATCAGGCATCGGTGCTAAAGGCTCCCCAATACAGCCAAAAGTTCCACCCATGTAAATTAAAGCAATTTTTTTGTTCATAATAAAAAAGCAGCCATTCATGACTGCTTTATCTTAAGACGAATAGATTTAAGAAGCTATTTGATTGAGTAAATTTTGTGATTGTTGGCGTTGTTCAGCGGTATACGCTGCTTCATTTTGTGAGAGTAGCTCACGAACGGAAGCATATGCACCCAAATTTAGATATTGTTGAGCAAGGTCTAAATTTAATTGAACTTCATTCACTTGAGCCAGCTCAGGGAATGAATTGAGTAATGGGTCGTTTGCATCTATGGCCAGACTGGTTTCAGCTTCACTAGGCGTTTCAAGGCTAAGTGTTGCTGTGCTATGCACTTGCTCAACTGTTTCAGGTTTCGGATCTAGATCAAAATTAAAAGTGGGCTGTGTCTCTGGTTCAGTAGGCGTGAGTTTAAATTCAAAATCACGTACTGGTGTGCTTTCTTCAGTAGCTACTGGCGTAATCGATTCAGCAAAATCAAGTTTGAATTCTGGTGCGATTTCAACTTCTGCCGCTTTTTCAACTGGAACTGCTGTAGGTTCATTTGCTGTAAACGTGAATTCTAATGGTTTGACAGCTTCAGTTTTGACTTCTGGGGCAGGTGGTGCTGTTTCGAAAGAAAACTCAGTTGTTGGTGTTGTTTCTTTTTGAGAAGCCGGATCTAAATTAAATTCTAAAGGCTCAACGGGTTCTTGAGTTGTATCAATTTTCTGTTCAGTGACAGTTGAGTGGTTAAATTCTAGCGCATCGACATGGGTAAGATTTTGAGTTTCAGATACTGTTGGTTGTGAAATCGTTTCTGTATTTCCAATCAAGGCATCAAAGGCAGCTGTATTTTTGATTTCAGGTACTACAGGGCTTGAAGGCTCAAAAGCTATGGATTCAATCGGATGATCCGCTTGATTGGCTTTTTGTCGTTCTTCTGCTTGAATGACGATTTCGTCTAAGCCCAATGAACGAATATGATTAATCAATTGGTTCACTGCAAATTCATCTTTTTGTGCAAGATGTACATCTAAAAGATAAAGATAAAGTTCATGTTGAGCATTGTCTTGGTTTAAAACTTGATTGATCTTTGCTTCAGCAGAGAAATAGTTTTTCTCTTCAATTAGTCTTTCAATATTCTTTTTTAATTCGGGGCTTAATGGTTTTGTTGCTTGTTTAACAACAACTTCATTTTCAACAACAGTCGTATGTTGTTTCTGTGAGGTACGTGCGGTACGCGCTACATTTTTTTTCGATGTCTTTTTATGATTACTTTTTTTGTTATTGGTGCTGGTATTTTCTTTATTGGCATCTTCTCGTTTTTTTAAAACGATGGCCACGACCAAAAGTAGAACAAATGGAATCACATACAACAACATTTTATTTCCCCTTCATTGAGCACAATGAATCAATATTTTTGAATATCCTAACTATTTGGTTTCTTTGCATTCTGCTGTTTTAATTGCTGTTGCAATTGGGCAAGCTGAGCATTTAATAATTGAATTCGCTGATTCTTTTGTTGTAAACCTGCTGCAAGTTGGTTCACATTCTTCTGTAATTTAACCGTTTTTTCACGAGATGTCATAACTTTTGTAGATAATTCAGTAGTGGTCTGATTCAACTGTGTATTTTGCTTTCCTTGACTCTGAACAGCGGGTTGTTCATTATCTGCGACTAAACTCATTTCTGCTTGATCTAAGCGATATTTGGCAGAACCCGATTGCTTTTTGGCAATTTCAGGTCCAGCCGTTGCAACTTTATTTTTGCTTTGTGGTATTTGACGATAGCTTGCTGCAAGATTGAGCGCAGCACCACGACGAATACGGTTTACATCACCTTGAATAAAGGCATTGGCATTATTTGCTTTAATTTGTCGCATGACTTCTGGAACGCTTTGATTGGTTTCTGCTGCAATCCGCGATGCAATTTTCCACAGTGACTCATTGGCCTGAACAATATGCTTAGGTTGTTTATCTAATGCTTTATTGGCCTTTTCTTGTTTGAGCGCTTTTTGTGACTCTGCTTTCGATTTCTCTACGTGAGATTCATTCGGTTTTGCTTGCTTGGTCTCAGCTTTGGAATCTTTTGGCTTTTGTGATTCTGCTTTTTGCTCGTCTAATTTGGCGGGTGGGGTCTGAGCTTTTGCAGATGGCACTGGTGCTTTTTCGGCTGGAGGTTGAGGCGCTTGCTGTACAGTTACCGCCGTTGTTTGTGGCATATTCTGAGCACTGCTTTGATGATTGCTTTGACGAAGGTTTGGAGTATTGGTTGTAGCCGCAGGCGGTGTGTTTGTTGCAACTGTGGTTGGTTTTTGTTCTGTTTTGAGTGCTGGTGGTGCAATCACATTAATCGCCAAAGTACCAGCTGAATCCGTTGTCATCGTTGCTTTGGTTGCTATAGCTGGTGGAGTTAAGACTTCTGGTGTTGTCACGTGGTATTGCGTACTGGTTGGTAAATTTAATGCAATATCCTTTTCGCTGACGATGATTTGAGGTGTCAGAGGCTTTTCTTTGACTAAAGCATTGCTCATTGGAGCAGGAATGTTGCTACGCCCACGGGTCAATGGGGCTTTGACTTGCTGAATATGGGTCGCACTCCCTTCTTTGACTTTTAATAATATATTTAATTCAGATTCAACAATCGGGCGAGATGAGGTAATCACAATCACCCCAGTGCCATCTCCAGAACGACGAGTATAAAAATTTAAATGTCCAGGTGCTTGCGTTGAAATACCAATATTTTGAATATCATCTGCATCGGCTAATCCGACTTCTATTTTTTCATTTGAATTTGCATTACTAAACTTCATTTCAGCATAAAGCAGATCACCAGACCCTGATTGAACTTGGATCGGGTCTATTGTAATCGCACTCACCGCTTGCGACGTCATGATGGCTAAAATGGCAATTTTTAATTTGTTATATACAGTCATCTCTATCCATTGTTCTGACAAAGTTCAAGGCATCCCCATAATACAATATTTAGCTGTAGTCTATATGTAAAATATTAACATTAGAGTTACATAAACATAGTTACATAAAAAAGCCGATCAAGATAGATCGGCTTTTTCATTGTTTATAAGTTTTTTGTGACTTTAAGCATTTTTATAGTCGATTAAGATACGTAACATACGACGTAAAGGCTCAGCGGCACCCCAAAGTAATTGGTCACCAACAGTGAATGCGCCTAAATACTCTTTACCCATATTTAATTTACGTAAACGACCTACTGGCACAGATAGAGTACCAGTCACAGCTACTGGGGTAAGATCCGTCATTGACGCATCGCGTGTATTTGGAACCACTTTTGCCCATTGGTTAGACTGACGAATCATGTCCTCAATTTCATCAAGCGGAACATCTTTTTTCAATTTCAATGTTAAGGCTTGAGAGTGACAACGCATTGCACCAATACGTACACAGTGACCATCAATTGGAACAATCTGAGCATTACCTAAGATCTTGTTGGTTTCAACTTGACCTTTCCACTCTTCTTTAGATTGACCACTTTCAAGTTGCTTATCAATATAAGGGATCAAAGAACCCGCTAAAGGCACACCGAAGTTTGCTTTCGGGAAAGCTTCGCCACGTTGTAATTCGGCAATTCTGCTGTCGATATCTAAAATCGCAGAACGTGGATCATCTAACAAGTCTTGAGTATTGTTATATAAATACCCCATACCAGTGATCAGCTCACGCATGTTTTGCGCGCCAGCACCCGAAGCGGCTTGATAAGTCATCGCCGTCATCCATTCCACCAAATTGTGTTGGAAGAGTGAACCCATGCCCATCAACATTAACGAAACCGTACAGTTACCGCCAACAAATGTTTTAATACCATTGACCAAACCGTCTTTGATAACATTTAAGTTGACTGGATCGAGTACAATAATTGCTTCATCATCCATACGTAATGTAGAAGCTGCATCAATCCAATAGCCTTTCCAACCTTCAGCCTTTAGCTGAGGAAAGACTTCTGATGTATAGTCGCCACCTTGACAGGTAATAATGACATCCATTTGCTTCAGACTGGTAATGTCCGTCGCTTCCATAAGTGCTGGAGCAGTTTTACCACCAAAAGCAGGAGATTCACCACCTGCGTTACTGGTAGAGAAATAGAATGGCTCAAAATGAGCAAAATCATTCTCTTCAACCATACGTTGCATAAGGACAGAACCAACCATCCCGCGCCAACCGACCAGACCTACTTTCATGCCACTTTGCCTCGGTGCGTTAAAAAATAAAAGGGGGTTTGAGTGTATCAAAAGGGTGTGTAACTGCAATAGCATACACAATGAAAACACCACTATATTGTGCAATATATCTTGTTTATGATACATGCAAAATTGATATTAATTTATGAATCATGCAAAAATTAAGAATATAAGAGTGACAAAATATGATTTGGATAGAAGTACTTGCGTCGATTGTGATTTGGCTAAGTTTCTGGTCACTGATTCCTCGTGATGAATGGTGGTTTAGAGGTGCTGATTTTCCACGCTTGCAGATATTATTTGTTGGTCTGATTGCAATGGTATTGATGTTGTTTTGGACAGCGCCCTGGGACTTGATCCGTGAGGTGATTTTATTTTTATTGATTGCTGCCTTAGCTTTTCAATTAAAGATGGTTTTGCCTTATACCTTCGTTTGGAAGAAACAAGTTAAACAGGTGACGAAAGATCAGCTTAATCCTGATCAGCAAATTTCAGTGATTGTGTCGAATGTACTGACACCGAATGATCAATATCATTTATTGCTTGAGCAAATTGAACAGCACCAGCCTGATATTGTTTTGACGCTTGAAACTGATCAAACTTGGCAAAATGAACTAGCTCGAATTGAAAAAGACTATCCTTATCGTGTGGCTATACCTTTAGACAACCTCTATGGGATGCATTTGTATAGCAAACTCAAGTTGGTCAATACAGAGGTTAAATTCATTCTCAGTGATGAAATTCCATCTATTCATACCACGGTGATTTTACCATCTGGGCAAGCAGTGCAACTGTATTGTTTACATCCCAAACCACCAAGCCCAACAGAAGCCAAAGACTCGACTTTACGTGATGCTGAATTGCTTATTGTGGGGGATCAGATTAAAGACTTGGATGAGAGCTGTATTGTTATGGGTGATTTAAACGATGTTGCTTGGTCACGCACAACGCGTTTATTTCAGCGTATCAGTGGTTTGCTTGACCCACGTGTGGGGCGTCGATATATCAACACTTTCCATGCTGACTATAAGTTTTTGAGATGGTCTTTGGATCATTTATTTCATAGTACAGATTTTGCTTTAGTGCATATGCAACGGCTGCCTCATGTGGGTTCAGATCATTTTCCGATTTATGTAGTATTACAAACAGGGCGTATTTTTGAGCAGACTCAAGAAGAGTTGGAGCAAACAGACGCGGATGAGCGTGAAGCGCAAGAGGCGATTCAAGAAGGAATTGAAAAAGCAGAGAAAGAGGAAAAGCGGGTAACCGATGAAATTGCGCAAAGTTATAAAGTTGGAACCTGATTGTCTGACAAAAAAATTAAAAAATGGCTATTTTTTGTAAGCAATTACTTACATGGATTTAGGCCCTAAGCGGATAGCATGAAAAGCATATTCGTTTTAATCTTTACTTATCGACACAGGGAATGAGAACGGAAAATCTCACTAAGGAAGACGAAGTCGATGGAGTAATCATCAAGGATTTGATGTTGGAATGGATAACCAAGAAAATAAGAATAAGATGTGAAAGCACAACCTCATGAACCCGAGTTTTGCAGGATGCAGAACTCGGGTTATGCTTTATTTGTGGTATATAATTTAGAACAGATAAGATTGAAAATAAAAAAGAGTGGCTATGTTTTTCGCAAAAGTTCAAGAATTCGCTTCAAGTCTTAAACATTTTACAGGTTTAAGTAGTGATGCTTTATTTATCTATGCAGGTTTAATCATTTATTTTATTGTTGCTGCAATTCATAAAAGACAACTTAAATCAAATTTTGCGATTATCGCCACAGTTGTGCTTGCATTTGTAATTGAAATCTTTAATGCACGCGCAGATATTTTTGGTAGAGGCTATTGGCGTATTTGGGAAAGTATCCATAGTATAGTCAATATGATTTTTTGGCCTTATGTGATTTGGGCGATGGCACGTTTTCGAGCATGGAAAGGTTAGGTCTTTCTACTTAACCCGCTTATGATCCAGATTGTTTTTATTTTCCATAGTGTTGATTTAAGGCGTCTATTTCAGCAGAAATTTTTTGTTGAAGCGCTATTGAACGTTTACCAAGTTGCTTAAATTCATCACTGGGTGCATTTGGATTAAAATCTGAGGCTGTTGAAAGCGTATACATTTTCTGGCTGGTGATTAAATTATCAATCATCTGTGTGCGTAGACTTTGTACTTCACTACTTTTTAAATTTAATGCCATAATTTGTTGTTGAGTTTTCGCTTGTATATCATTGGCTTTGAGTAAAATCTGCTGGCGCTTTTCAGGTTGGGAAGCAGCTGATTGAAGCTCCGCTCTTAATTGAAGTGCTTGAGTATTTGCATGATTGATGATCTGATTAAGTTGAGCCAAGTCTGTTGTAATCTCTGTTGCGTTGGCTGTACTCAGTTCAGTCGCTTTGCTTTTCCAATTGCCTTGAGTTGTTACCCTAGACGTAGTTTCTGAGGTTTTGTTTTGGGCAATATCTGCTTTTTGCTCTGAGCATGCAGTAAATATCAAACTGGAACTGATCAAACATGAAAAAAGAACTTTATTGATGATATTCATGGTTTTATTTTCCTTAAATTTGAATGTATTTAGCTTATTATTGATAAATCTTAATTCGCATTGTTTAATCAAGAAAGTGGGCATATGTAACTAGACGCAGTTCGCCATGAACGATGGTATTTAAACGCTAGATGACCAAAATAAAAAAGGAGATATTTTTATATCTCCTGATTGTTAAAAACGAAAGCTTTCAAAATTAATAAATTTTCTCATAGCCTTTGGGACGTGTTTTAAAGCGACGATGAAACCACATATATTGTGTCGGCGCGATCCGTAGTTGATTTTCAATGATTTTATTGACACGAATCGCATCATCCATTTCATCTTCACTGGGTAATGGATCAACAGCAGGTTCAATAAGTACATGGTATTTTGGATCTTTTATATCACCATCACGATAGAAATACAGTGGGATCGCGACAGCTTTTGATATTTTCAATAAACGTCGATGTGCTGTTACCGTTGCAGCGGGCGTACCAAAAAATGGTGCCATCACCCCTTGTTTTAATCCAAAATCCTGATCTGGACTATACCAAATCGCATCACCTTCTTTCAGATGGCGAATCAATCCACGCATATCATCATGATCAATCTGCGCTTTATAAATCGTTGCACGACAACGATAAATCAGCATATCGAGTAAAGGATTATTCTGTGGGCGATACACGACATCGGGTTCAAAAAATTGTGCACATAAATAACCACCAGCATCAAGCATGGTACTATGAGTGCCGAGTAACAGTATGCCTTGACCATTTTGTTTGGCTTGTCGGATATGCTCTAGACCTTGAATACTGACACGGTTTTTAAACCATTGTGGTGAGTACCATGCATTTAAGGTTTCAAAGACCCCGACCATTTGATCAACAAAGACTTGTCTTGAATTGTCGATGACTTGTTCAGGCGACCATTCTGGAAAGCAGACTTCTAAATTACGCGTTGTTGTTTCACGACGCGATTTCAGTCGGTCAAAGGCAATATTGCCCAACAGTGTTGCTAAGCGATACTGAATTGCCCAAGGCAAAATTGCGAGCATCATCAAAAATACAATCGCAATCCAGATTCCCCAATATTTCGGATGTAAAAATGCCCAATAAAATTTTCCAGGCTCGTATTGATGCTTTTTACTCATAGCAGTTTTGTAAATTTTGGGGCAGTTAAAACTGAAAGGAGTGTAGCATGAAGCGGTTTAAAGAAGAAAATTCAAGATGTCATTCACTCTCATTGAGGATAAGCAAGGAAGCATGACGTGAAAATAATTCGGTTAATTCAAGGTGATATTACAGTTCAAAAGGTGGATGCAATTGTGAATGCTGCCAATAGCTCGTTACTTGGCGGTGGTGGTGTGGATGGTGCGATTCATCGTAAAGGTGGGGTAGCTGTTTTGGAGGATTGTCAAAAGATTCGGGCCAGACAGGGGGGGTGTGCAATTGGTGAAGCAGTGATTACCACAGCGGGGGTGTTGCTCTGTAATTATGTGATTCATACCGTGGGCCCCACTTGGCAAGATGGACAGCATGCTGAAAATGAACTTCTTGCAAAAGCCTATCTGAACAGTTTAAGACTCGCTGAGCAATATCAGCTAAAAACACTGGCATTTCCGAATATTTCAACAGGCATTTATCGTTTTCCCAAATCAGAGGCAGCATTTATTGCCATAAACAGCGTGACTAAGTTTTTAACCCAGACGACCAATTTAGAGGAAGTCAGTTTCGTGTGTTTTGATTTGGAAAATTTTAAAATCTATCGCCAGCATCTTGCTGAGATTGACCAAAAGCACGTACATGTTTTAGGTATATAATTACAGTTATTCACTGATTATTCTAGACAACCTTGCGATGAGAAATACCTACTTAGACAGTTGTAAGGCAACACTGATATTTCTTGTGGTGCTCGGGCATTTTCTAGAACGCATGATCGGTTGGAAAGATCCGCTTGATCATGTCTTATTAGGTACGATTTATTTTGTACATATGCCTGCTTTTATCTTTATTTCAGGCATGTTGTTTAAAGACAGTAAGTGGTTTAAGAATATTTTATTTTTTGTCTCGCTCTATTTGCCCTTTCAAATTCTATTTCCTGCATTTGATGCCATCTGGTCAGGTAAATTTCAACTTAATTGGAATTTTTTTGAACGAGCTTATTGGATCTTATGGTATCTGTTGGGCATGATGGTATGGACAACGCTTACCCATTTTTTGATAAAAACAAAATTTGCACTGCCGATTGCACTGATTCTTGCTTTATGTATCGGTTTAAGCCCTTGGAACAATTACCAATACTCTATCGGAAGAATTTTTAGCTTCTTTCCATTTTTTATTGTGGGTGCGCTTTATGGCAAAACCATTGTCGAGAAAATTCAGCAATTTAAATTCACTCAAGTTTTAGCTGGATTTATCGTGATGGGCATTGCAAGCTTGGTATATTTCACCCAAATCAACCCATTTTGGTTATATGGCAGTTTAAGTTATCAGCAGCTTAAGGTAAGTATGTGGGATGGTACGTGGATCAGAATAGGCTGTCTATTGATGTCGAGTTTGGGCATTTTCGCGATGTTTGCATGGACAAAATTATTGAATATTGGCTGTGTGCAACTTGGGGAAAACACTTTGGCGGTGTATTTGCTACATGGTTTTGTGGTGATGTTGATTGCACGTTATTGGCAACTGGATTTTCATATTTTTGTGGAAATTGGGATTTGTATTGGTTTATCTGTATTGACTTGCTGGATGTTACAACAGCAATTTTTTGATGTTTTATTAAGAAAATTATCCTTATGGTTAATCAAGCCTGCTGAGAAGTTTGGTTTAAAGTAGCTGAATGGATTTGAAGCGATCCAGAGCATTCGCTAAAAATTTAAAAGCTACACTGTTGGTGTAGCTTTTAAGCATGAGGATCATAATTTTATAAAGCGACAGTTTTAAAACAACGTTTTAAAGTGGATTATTTGGTTGCTGCTTTACCCTCTACTTTTTTTGCTGTTGCTGATTTTTGTGCAGCGGCATGGTGTTTTTGGCTATGGCCAGCTTTATGTTGTTTTTGCATTTGATGGGTTTTAACCGCTTGAGTCGAATGCTGTGCTGGAGTTGCTGCCATTGCAGAACCTGCGAAAATTGCTGTGGTGAATGCTGCAACAAGTAATGATGTAACTTTTTTCATGATCATATTCTCACTAAATAATTCGAGATCTGAACTAGATTCGATAATCATATCTTGGTGGATTTGTATGGAAACATCATGAAGTGCTTGTAGCGAAATTCAGTATAAATGAAATGATCATTGGTAAGATGAGTGGGGAATGGTAAGTGCTTTGATTTTTTAAGTTTTATTTAATTTTAATTAGTAAAGTATTGCCGTCATTTTAACTTGAACTAAGCCATTTAAATAAGTGCGTTTATTTTTAAAAATGAAGGAGTTTGTTATATATCATTTCAAGTATTATTTAGATAACGAAATTCTGATTACAGACTTAAATTGAGCATTTTGATCTTTTACTGCTACTCCACTATTGGAATGCCCCTCACATGAATAAGACAATCAGAAGAGCAACCATAAAGGACTTAATTGCAATTACCCAATTGATTGCGCCTTTTATTGATGAGTTTGCAATTAATGACAGTGGGCGACAACTGTTTTCCGCAAGTATGATTGAAAAAATGCTTGAGAATCCTGAAATTCACTATTTTGTTTATAGCGATCATCAGCAGATGATCGGTGTTATTGCGTATAAGAATCCGGCCCATTTGGTTCATTTCTTTATATCGAAAGAGAAGCAAGCTCAGGGAATTGGCCGAACAATGTGGGACTTTATTTTGCAGGAGGTGAAAAAGTCTGGTGTTTCAGTATTTACGGTAAATTCAAGCTGTAATGCACAACCTGTTTATGAACGATTTGGCTTTGTGGTGAAAGATGAAACCATTGAAAATCATGGGTTACGTTATGTTCCAATGTCCTTAAATCTGGTTAATACATAAAGCTGAAAATATGTGTTGTATATCTATAAGATGATTGATCAATGTTGTTGGTTTCAATGTCGGCAGGCTCAATAAAAAACTCCGCATATTTGCGGAGTTTTTTATTGAAAGATTTTATAAGAATTAACCTTTGGTCATTTCTTCTAATGCATCCCAACGCTCCATTTTTTCAAGCAGCAGTTCATCAATCTCGCCAAGTCGTTGCGACGCTTTGGTGGCTGCATCTGCATCAGTCACAAACCAAGAACCATCTGCAAGTTTTGCAGTTAGTTCAGTTTGTTCTTTTTCTAAAGCTTCAATTTCTGCGGGTAACTGTTCTAAAGCACGTTGATCTTTATAACTCAACTTCACTTTTTTAACAGCTGGTTCAGCAAGCGTCGCAGCAGCTTCCGCTTTAGCAATGGCCTTTTTTACATCACTTTTCTGATCGACAACACGCTGATCTGGACGTTGTTCTAGATAGTCTTGATAGCCACCAATGTATTCATCAATATTGCCTTTACCATCAAATACCCAAGTTGATGTCACAACATTGTCCATAAATGCACGGTCATGAGAGATCAATAACAAAGTCCCTTTATAATCACTCAACATTTCTTCAAGTAATTCTAAAGTCACCATGTCTAAGTCGTTGGTTGGCTCATCCATTACGATAAGATTAGACGGTTTAAGCAATAACTTCGCCAAAAGGATACGATTACGCTCACCACCTGAAAGTGCTTTGACAGGAGTACGTGCGCGCTCAGGCGAGAATAAAAAGTCTTGTAAATAGCTGTAGATATGACGGCGACCACCATTAACATCGACAAAGTCTGAGCCTTCAGACACGTTGGCCATTACTGATTTTTCAAGATCTAGCGCATTACGTAATTGGTCAAAATAAGCCACTTCAAGTTGTGTACCTGTTTTTACCGAACCACCATGTTCAAGTGCACCTAAAATTGCTTTGATCAAGGTGGTCTTACCTACACCATTGTCACCCACTAAACCAATACGGTCGCCACGTAGTACTAATGCAGAGAAATCTTTAATAATTGGTGCATTATCACCAAAAGCCACACTTAAGTGTTCAATATCGAACACCAATTTACCTGAACGATTTGCCTCTTGAGTTGCCATGCTCACTTTACCTTGTTGTGAGCGACGTGCTTTAGATTGTTCACGTAAATCTTTTAATGCACGTACACGACCTTCGTTACGGGTACGACGTGCTTTGATGCCTTGACGAATCCAAGTCTCTTCTTCAGCCAAGCGTTTATCAAACAGCGCATTCTGCTTTTCTTCAGCTTCCATTTGTTGTGCTTTTAAGTCGAGGTAGCGTGAGTAGTTACCTTCATAACTACGTAAAATACCACGATCCAATTCCACAATACGAGTCGCAATACTGTCAACAAAAGCACGGTCATGGGAAATAAATAACAGGGTCAGATTGTTTTGATCGAGTAAGAATTTCTCTAACCATTCAATACTTTCTACATCCAAATGGTTGGTTGGTTCGTCAAGTAATAAAACGTCAGGTTGCGTCAACAATGCACGTGCTAAAAGTACACGGCGTTTACGCCCTCCTGATAAATCAGCTAAATCCGCTTCAGGATCTAAGCCCATTTTGCTCAAGATAGAATTTACTTTGGTTTCTAATGCCCAACCATCGAGCAAATCCAGCTTATGTTGTAGGTTGCCCATACGATCACAAGCTTCCATATCACCTAATACACAAGCATCGCTGGCTTCGTGGTATTCTTTTAGGACGAGCGCGGCTTCTCCTGCACCTTCGGCAACAATATCTGCAACTTTGCCCGAATCCATCGGTACATCCTGAGCAAGCATAGAAATCGTAATACCATTTTGTAATGCAATTTCACCTTGATCAGGCAATAAACTTCCCTCAATCAGTTTGAGTAAAGTAGACTTACCTTCACCGTTACGACCAATCAGACAGACTCGTTCGCCTCGTTCTAAATTGAAGTTTGCGCCATCGAGCAGGGCAGGTCCACCAAACGCAAGTTGGACATCCCTTATAGTAATATAGGCCATACGGTTTCCTAAACATCCCACACTGAGGACTAAAAATGACTAAACATAAAAATATTGATGATCAGGCGTCATTTTCCGCACCCATAGAAGATTTGCAAGTCCGAATTGCATTTTTAGATGATTTAGTCGAACAATTAAATGATCAAGTAGCGCAACAAAGCTTGGAAATCGCTGATTTAAAAAAACAAATGCAGTTAATTTACCAACGTATAGAATCTGCTGATTTGTCAGAAGGTATTGCAGCATTTGACCCAATGACCAATCGTCCTCCGCATTATTGATCTAACGAAAGTGAAATATGAGTGGCTGAGGTGTGCTGAATCAAGAGTAAATTCACACATAGCAATGGTATTGGCAAAGGATTTGCATAACGCAAGCGCTAAATTTGTGGGTTAAGATGGATTATGAACTTAAAAAACCTCGAAGCATTTTATTGGGTGGTGACCTTAAACAGTTTTAATAAAGCCGCAACAAAGCTTCAAACGACTCAGCCTGCAATTTCTCAAAAAATTACTGCGATTGAGAATGATCTCGGTTTTAAAGTGCTTGATCGCCGTTCTCGTCAAATCAAAGCCACGCATAAGGGCATGACCTTATTTAAATATGCTGAAAAGTTTATGCGACTGGAAACAGACTTAGTGGCTGAACTCACAGAAAGTCAGTATTTAACAGGAACGATTCGTTTAGGGGTTTCCGAAACGATTGTCCATACTTGGCTAGTGGAATATATGGAGCAAGTCCAGCAAGAGTTTCCAAAAGTTTCCATTGAAATCGTGGTGAATTTAACTCCAGATTTACAAGAAGGTGTACGCACTGGTGATTTGGATATGGCGTTTTTACTGGGGCCAACTTTGCCTTTTGAATGTATAGAACGTTCATTGTGTGATTTTGAATTAAGCTTTCTGGCATCACCTTCATTTAAAGGTGGAATCGGGCAGATGTCATTGCGGGCATTGATGTCGCATACCATTTTAACCTATCCAAGAATTACCTATCCTTATAAAGAGCTCAAAGCAAAAATGAAAGAACAAAAGATAGATGAACCACTATCCATTACAAGTTATTCATTGGTCACATTATTACGTTTAGCTGAACAAGGTTTAGGGATTGCAGTGGTACCTAAACTAACGGCAATCAAAGAAATTTTAGATGGGCGATTGGAAATTTTGGATACGCCAATCCAATTAAAGACATTCCACTTTACCGCAATCTATACACAAGGCAATAACACCGCATTAAAAGAAAAGTTGACCGATTTAGCGGTTTTAACTTCGGAAAATGCCATGAAAAAGCTGAATAATAAAATTAGATAGTGAAGAATAAAACGGCATTTTATTCGGCTTTGGTTTTGATTTAAAAATTGCAAAAATATGAAATATTGATAATGAGAACTTATAGAAAGTGATAAATATTCATTATTAAATGATTTTAAAAATAATAAAAACATATGAATTCAATATCTTACGTTTAATAAATTTTAAATAAAGTCTTATTGTGACTCACCTTCGCCTATGCTTTTATTTGAAATACAGATTTGGTTCAGCATAACCAAAAAATCTTAAAAGTTTAAAGGATTAAAGAATTTCATATTTTAGAAAAATAGATGTTCTTTGTTTCACTTGAAATAGCGTTGATTAAGCTCAAATGGATGAGGAACGCCTACATGTCTTTATTGAAATCTTCTTTTTTATCTGACCGCCAATGGGCAATTGTTGCATCTATATTTATGATGGCAACATCGGCGATGGGGCCAGGTTTTCTAACCCAAACCGCTGTATTCACAGTGAAATTAGGTGCTGCATTTGGCTTTGCAATCCTAGTTTCGATCATTATTGATTACGTTGTTCAGCAAAACATTTGGCGTGTAGTTACCTTAACGCAAATGCGCGCTTCTGATATTGCCAATAAAGCTTTACCGGGGAGTGGTTACTTACTCGCATTTCTGGTTATTTTAGGTGGATTTTTCTTTAGTATCGGTAACATTGCAGGTGCTGCACTGGGCTTAAATGCACTCTTTGGGTTGGATACCAAGGTCGGCGGCGTGCTGAGCGGTGCTTTGGCAATTCTGATTTTTGCCTCCAGAAAAGCCACACTGGCGATGGACAAGAGCATGATTATTTTGGGTTTACTCAAAATTGTTTTGATCGTGATCGTTGCATTTATTGTCATGCCACCTGTGGGGCAAGCCGTTCAACAAACTTTTGCACCTGATCAAATTGATTTCGCCATCATTACAACCATTGTTGGCGGTACAGTGGGCGGTTATATTTGCTACGCAGGCGCGCATCGCTTATTGGACAAAGGTGCTGTAGGACCAGAAAATATTGATGAAGTTGCCAGAGCCGCAACCAAAGGTATTGTGGTGGTCGGGATCATGCGTTATGTATTGTTCTTGGCATTCTTAGGGGTTGTGGTCAGCGGCGCAAATATCGATTTAGCAAGTCACGATGCCAATCCAGCTGCGCAAGCATTCCAATATGCTGCGGGTACATTTGGTTTTAAACTGTTTGGCTTGATTTTTTGGGCAGCGGGAATCAGTAGCACAATTGGTGCAGCTTATACCTCTGTTTCGTTTATGTCCGCATTTAAAAAGAACTTAACCACCAAACATACCAATTACCTCACGATTAGCTTTATCTCTTTAGCCCTGTTGCTTTACGTGATTCTAGGTGCAACACCAGCGGGCTTATTGATCTTTGTGGGTGGTTTTAATGGTTTGGTATTACCAATTGGTTTAACGATTTTTGTCTATGTTGCGGCATGTCGTAAAGACATGATGGGCAATTATAATTATCCAAAATGGTTGCTGGTTTTGGGTGTATTAACCTGCTTACTCACATGGTGGATGGGTTATATGTCATTCACGACGGTATTTAATTACCTCACCAAGCTTTAATCAACTTCACACTCAATTGAAAAGGAATGATCACAATGTATGTCGATTTAAATAGTGACTTGGGTGAAAGTTTTGGCTCATGGAAAATGGGCAATGATGAGCAAATTTTACCTGTTGTCAGTAGTGCTAATATTGCCTGTGGCTTCCATGCAGGTGATCCGTTGGGAATATTGAAAACGCTTCAACAAGCAGTGCGATTAGATGTCACGATTGGTGCGCATGTTTCCTACCCAGATTTGGTTGGTTTTGGTCGCCGTAATATGGATCTGTCTCAAGACGAGCTGATTGCAGATGTGCTCTATCAAATTTCGGCACTTGATGGTTTGGCAAAAGTTGCTGGCTCCAAAGTGCAATATGTCAAGCCGCATGGGGCATTGTATAACACCGTAGCCAAAGATCCCGTACAAGCCGAAGCCGTGATTGAAGCCATTAAAATGTATAACCCAGCATTGGTACTGGTTGCTTTGGCTGGGTCAAATTTGGTTGCACAAGCACGTCAGGCAGGTCTAAAAGTGGTTTCAGAAGCCTTTGCTGATCGTGCTTATAACCGTGATGGTTCACTGGTTTCACGCCGTTTGGAGGGTGCTGTTTTGCATGATGCAGAGTTTGTGGCAAAACGTGTGGTTGCGATGTTAAAAAATGGCGGGGTTGAGTCAATTGATGGCATCTTTACCCCAATTCAAGCCGATACGATTTGTTTACATGGTGATACTGCTGGCGCATTAGAAATGTCCGCAGCGATTAAAGCTGAGCTGTTAAAAAACGACATTCAAGTTCGCTCATTTTGTGCATAAAACAATAAGGACAAGACACATGTTTAAAGAGATTAAAGTCGATCCAGTTCAACTAAAAGCTGCATTGGATGCGCGACAACAAATTCGTGCGGGTTTTGATCAACCCACAGCAGGAATGGCTGCTGGAATGACACAAGTGAATATGATTTCTGTACCCAAAGACTGGGCATATGATTTCTTGTTGTATGCCCAGCGTAACCCACAAAGTTGCCCTGTGTTAGATGTTTTGGAAGAAGGCGTATACCACTCTCGATTGGCTGCTGACACAGACATTCGCACTGATTTTCCACGATATCGTGTTTGGAAAGACGGTGAAATGGTTGATGAGCTCACTGATGCGAGTGAGCTTTATAACGCGCATCCTGATTTAGTGACCTTTTTAATTGGCTGTAGTTTCTCCTTTGAAACAGCTTTACAAGACGCAGGGATTGAAGTGCGTCATATCCATGACAAGACCAATGTACCGATGTATTTGAGTAATATCGAATGCCTTTCTGCTGGACGTATTTCAGGGAATATGGTGGTTTCTATGCGCCCCATTCCTGCCAATCAAATAGCTGAGGCGGTAAAAATTACGGCGCGTATGCCGAGTGTTCATGGTGCTCCCGTACATATTGGTCATCCTGAAAGTTTAGGAATACGCGACATCAATCAGCCAGATTTTGGTGATGCCTCACGTATTGAACAGGGTGAAATTCCAGTATTTTGGGCATGTGGTGTAACACCTCAAGCGGCAATCATGAACTCGAAAATCCCATTTGCCATTAGCCATGCACCAGGACATATGTTGATTACAGACATACCTGATCGTGCGTGGATGCGTTAAGACAAGAAAGGATCAGTAAATGCGATTTTTATCGGTAAATTCCGACAGTTTCTTGATTGAGCTTTCTAGTTTAGAAGAAACTTTGGCGTTATACAGTAAATTGCAAAATTTACACTTGAATGGAATCAAAGATTTAATTCCTGCTGCAAAAACAATTTTAATTTGTTTTAACGAAATCAAGACTGACTTTAAAACCTTGAGTGTTTTGATTGGTACGTTAAACCTTGATTCAGGTTTTGATCGCAATACGCAGGAAGTGATTATTCCGATTCGTTACGATGGCGAAGATTTAGTACAAGTGGCGGAACTGCAAGGCCTCTCTATAGCCGATCTGATATTAAAACATCATCAAAGTACTTGGGACGTTGCCTTTATTGGCTTTGCTCCAGGTTTTGCTTATATGAGTAGCCTTGATCTGCCCTTTACAGACGTTCCTCGTCTAAAGACACCGCGTAAAAAAATTCCATCAGGTTCACTTGGACTTGCTGGGCAATACTCGGGTATCTACCCAAAAGATAGTCCAGGTGGTTGGCAATTGATTGGAACAACGTCAGAAAAAATGTGGGATTTGGAGCGTCAAAATCCTGCGCTTTTACGACCAGGGATGCGGGTGCATTTTGAGGATATAACTCATCGGCCTGTATCTGTGGATGTGCCCAAGCAAATCACGCCACGACAAGATTTAACTTTAAAACACCCCTTATTTAAAATCACGGCATCTGGCTTGCAAGTTTCGATTCAAGATGAAGGCCGTTTTCAGCACAGCAATATCGGTGTGGGGACAGCAGGTGCGATGGATGTGGTTTCGATGCATTGTGCCAATCGAATCGTGGGGAATCCAACGGATACGCCTGTGATTGAGGTACTCAATGGTGGTTTAAAAGCAGTCATGCAAAATTCAGCTGTCATTAGCGTGGCAGGTGCAATTTCCAATATCCATGTGAAATTTGCAGATGGTCAAAAAGTAGATTTTGACAGTTATCAAGCGATTGCACTGGATGAGGGAGATGAATTTCAAATTCAAACGCCGAGTGCAGGGTTACGCAATTACCTTGCGGTTCGTGGTGGTTTGGATATTCAACCCATTTTAAATAGCTGTTCTTTTGACAGTTTAGCCATTCTTGGTCCAGCCCCTTTAAAAACGGGTGATGTCATTTACCAAGGTCAAGTTGTCCCATCCAATATCAGCATCAACGAAGTGCCAAAATCCAATCTCCCGTCCCTTGGCGATACGATTGAACTTGATATTGTGATGGGACCTCGAACGGATTGGTTTGAGCAAAGCAGTATTGAAAAACTGTGCAATCAAGCATGGTTAGTGACTCATGAAAGTAATCGAGTGGGATTACGTTTATCTGGGAAAGCACCCTTAACACGTAAGATTCACCATGAATTGGAAAGCGAAGGCACATGTATTGGTGCTTTGCAGATTCCACCCAATGGTCAACCTGTATTGTTTATGAATGATCACCCATTAACAGGTGGTTATCCTGTGATTGCTTCGGTTGCCAAGCATCATTGGGATTTGGTGGCACAAATACCTGCGGATTGCCATATCAAATTTAGAAAAATCGCCGAATTTGTAGATATCGAGAACTAAGATGAACCAGCAAAAATATGTAAATGAAAAATTATTGATTGCCAATCGTGGTGAAATTGCTGTGCGTATTATCCATGCTTGTCGGGATATGGACATTGCTTCAGTGGCGATGTATGCAGATGACGATATTGGCAGTTTGCATGTCGAACTTGCAGATGAAGCGTGGGGTTTGGTTGGGGCAACTGCAAAAGAAACCTATTTAAATATTGATGCCATTATTGATATTGCTAAAAAATCAAAAGCCACGATGGTGCATCCGGGTTATGGTTTTTTGTCAGAACGGGCTGAGTTTGCACAAGCCGTGATTGACGCAGGATTGAAGTGGGTGGGTCCATCTCCTGAAGCAATTACCAAGTTGGGTGACAAAATTGAAGCACGTAAAATCGCTGCTTCAGTAGGTGCTCCATTGGTACAAGGCACACAAGACCCTTTGAACAATGCAGATGAGGCTTTAGCTTTTGCAAAACAATATGGATTGCCAATTGCAATTAAAGCAGCCTTTGGTGGTGGTGGACGTGGCTTAAAAGTGGTTTGGAAACTTGAAGAAGTGAAAGAACTTTATGACTCTGCTGTACGTGAAGCACAAGCTGCATTTGGTCGAGGTGAATGTTTTGTTGAGCAATACTTAGATAATCCACGTCATGTTGAAGCGCAAGTTATTGCTGATTTACATGGAAATGTGGTGGTTTTAGGCACACGTGATTGTTCTTTACAGCGTCGTAATCAAAAATTAGTTGAGGAATCTCCAGCACCATTTATCAGTGACAAGATTTACCAAGAGATTTTAACTTCAGCAAAAAATATTTGTCAGGCTGCTCAGTATGTTGGAGCAGGGACAGTCGAGTATTTATTGAGTCAAAACGGGACGCTATCATTTTTAGAAGTCAATACGCGGTTGCAAGTTGAACATCCTGTGACGGAGGAAACAGCGCGCGTTGATTTGGTGGTTGAGCAAATTCAGGTGGCTTTGGGCGAAGAGTTATCGATCAAAGAAACCCCTAAAGCACAAGGTCATGCCATTGAGTTTCGTATCAATGCAGAAGACCCTAGCCGTGGTTTTATTCCAGCATTTGGTACACTAAGTTTATTTGAAGCACCTTTTGGTCATGGTGTGCGTGTCGATACTGGCGTGCGCACAGGCTCTCTGGTTTCCAGCCATTTCGATTCTTTAATGGCAAAGCTGATTGTGACGGGGGAAACGCGTGAAATCGCAATACGCCGCGCAAAACGTGCTTTAAAGCAGTTTAAAATTGAGGGTGTGGCTTCAGTTTTAGATTTTCATCGAGCCGTGCTGAATGAGCCTGATTTTATCGACGAATTTAAAGTACATACGCGTTGGATTGAAAATGACTTTAAACAAGACTTAAAATCAACTCGACGTGCGATTCCTCAGCATCAACAGCCTATGATTTTGAGTTATATTGAAATAGATGGAAAATTACATCGTCTAGGGTTACCTGCAGGGATGTTTGCTCAAGGTGCAGTTCAGGCTGATCTACAACAGACGCAAACACCAGAGTTAGCGCTTAAACCTGAAGATGTACAAGCACCCATTAATGGGGCAATCATTTCTTGGAAAGTCCAAGCTGGCGAGCACGTAAGTGCTGGGCAGGTTGTAGCAATTATGGAAGCGATGAAAATGGAAGTTCAAGTTTTGGCTCATCAAGATGGTCTAATTCAATTGCTTAAAGAGGTAGGTGCAACCTGTTATGCAGATCAAGTGATTGCAACAATCCAATGATATTTATCTTTAAAATTTAAAACTTATAAATTTAAATCAGGTGGAATTGGGAGTTTAGGATTAAATTTCCAATTTTATTTGACCTTTTGTTGAAAGCTAGTTGTAATGCTTGGCACTGTTCAGTCGCAAAATTTTTGACCATGCCGAATAAAGCTGTTCTTCTCGATCTTGAAAATAATATGCCTACAGCCAATATCCTGAGGGAGATTATTGAACATTACCCGACACTCTATCTTTTCAATTGCACAGGGCAATTTCAGTACTCTCTAGAAGACTTAACTGAGTTTTCAGGCTGGGTGAGCAGTGGCCAGGTGGTGATTTTAGAGGTACCGAATGCATCTGAAAAAGAATATGAATATGCAGTTGTGGTGGGACAACTATTGGCATTATTAGAACCTGAAATTAAGATTGACGTAATTTCTGCAGTGCCAAGCTGTCGCTTATTGTTAGATCTAATGCGTAGTGCTGATCTTGATTGCAGTTTTATTCAAGTTCAGTCGACGCTAGAGCGTCAACGCAACAAATACTCAATACCAAGTCTACAAGCGATTAAAAATAAGCCATATTTAATCATGGTGAAGAAGTATTGTGATGCTTTGGGAGAAATGACTGGCAAACCAAATACGATTGAGAAATTGAAAAATTCTATTGTTAATATTTTGCAAATTGTTCCAGAAAAAGCTCAACATCTTGTTGGAATGTTAATCAATTTGAAAATTGTCAAACGCTTTGATGATCAAGTTGCTTACCGTAAAAAAGTGTTGAAGCAATGGACAGCTCTTGATATTGAATCTCCTGTTTTAGTAAACCTAACTGAGACAGAATCCGTAGCACAAGCTAATATTAAAATTGAAAAAATTGATCAATTTTTAGAAAAATTATGTGCGGACTCGGATCGAGTTTTACAAGAAGTTGATCAGCAAGATTCGGTGAGTTTGGTACACAATGTTTTATTTAAAAACTTTGAAAAAATAGATCCTGTACAAATCGAAGTCATCCATAAATTGAATGATCTAAAAACAGATAAACCTAAAGATATTTATGCGTTACGAGATTTATTGGAACAAATGTTTCCAAAGTCAGATATTCGTTTATTGCTTAAAGAGTTGATTGAAAAAGGCTATATTTACTGGAATGGTCATGAAGTTGTTTATAGTCATGAAATGTACTTAAATTAGACCAAACTTGAAGTTATCAGAGCAAAACAAAAAAGCGATTAGATTTAATGTTAAACGCTTTTTTATTGAGTTATAGATCCTGTTTTGATAAGTCTGTACGTTCTTATAAATTTGCGACACCTCCATCTATTAATAGTTCGCTACCCACTATAAATTTAGCTTCATCTGAAGCAAGATAAATAAAGGCATTGGCGATTTCTATAGGATCTGCCAATCTTTTAATTGGTACCAGATTTTCAATACTGACTTTAAGTTGTTCGGTCTCAGCGGGGGTATTGGCGACTTTGTTAAGGGCTGGTGTTAAAGTTGGTCCTGGGGAGAGTAAGTTAAAACGTATTTGATGCGCTAAAAGCTCTCTAGATAATGTTTTGGCTAAAGAGCGTAAAGCGATTTTAGATGCGGCGTAAACGCTACTTTTCTCTAAGGCAATATGAATACTGGTCGAACCACATAAAATGACTGAGGCATGGGGATTGATCATTGAAAGCAAATTTTGAATAAGAAAAAATGGGCCTTTTACATTGGTGTTGAAAATCACATCGAATTGTTCAGTTGTCCATTGACCAAATGCCTCATGTGTGACATTACCAGCATTGATATAAATTACATCGAATTTAATTGATAATTCTTGTATTTTTTGAGTGAAATTATCTTGAGATGCTAAATTGGAATGATCACATGAGATGCCCAAGCTTTGCGTACCGAGTTGATTTTGTGTTTGCAAAATTTGGTCTTGATTTCTGCCTGTAAATACAACAAAAGCACCTTCTTCTATTGCTCGTTGTGCGGCTGCAAAACCGATTCCACTGGTTGCACCTGTAATTAAAACCGTTTTATTCTTTAATCGCATATTGTTCACTAAATTGTCTAAAGACTCTTATATTGTGGAAATTTATTTGCGAAAGTAAGTACTTACCAACTGGTGACTTAGTCGTTGTCTGGTTTGAAATAGACTAAACTCATATACTATAAAATGTAGCTTTATGTAAGGTGAAAAATAATGACACTGCAATATGAGCAAAATTGTTCGATTATGCGATTTGTTGCATTATTTTCAGGAAAATGGGTGTTGCCGATTGTCTATCATCTTATTGAAGCAAAACATCCTGTTCGGTTTAGCCAATTACAAAAGGCTTTAGCGCCTATTCCACAAAAAGAGCTATCGAAACATTTAAAATTGCTTGAGCGATACCAACTTATAACAAAGCAGATTTACCCAGAAGTACCACCTAGAGTGGAATATCAAATCACCGAATTGGGACAAACGTTGGAAAACTCTATTCAGTCATTGGGAATCTGGATGGAGTTTTATGAAAAAAATATGAATGAAAAATAAGAGATTAAACTGACCTCAAAATGAGTAATTGCAGGTAATTTTAATTTTAAACTTGCGTTTTATATTCAGCTTATGCAACTCTAATATAGGAATTAAAAGGTGAACTATGGAACACACTGGTCTTTGGGTTGCGCTCGTTATTATTGTTTTTGTATTGGGCTCGATTTTTGGCTTACGCGTAAGCCCTAGAGAAAAAGCATTAGGTTTAATGCGAGAGAAAGCACGTAAGATGGGCTTACACCCACGTTTAGTGGCTGCACCAGAGTGGACGAAAATCCCAATGGCAACAGAGTCTCGTGCGAGTATGGTGGCTTATTATAGTGTACTTATTCCAGATGCACGCTTAGCTTTGATGCGCGCCCGTGTAGCAGAGCAAAAGCTTCAAGTGGTCCTCGGTGATGAGAAATTTAAAGATTTTCCCATTGCATTAAAAGGGATTTATGCTATTGATATGCAGGCCAACTGTGTAGGGCTTTATTGGGATGAAGAATCTGACCTCAGAGCAACACAGCTTGATGATATGAAGGCATATTTACTTAAATTGGCTGAAATTTAACTTAATAATAGGAACAGTGGTTTATTATGGCGAACGCTCCTCGGTCCACATCCAAAAGCACAACAGCAAATTCTCCTGATGCTGGGAAAAAACGTGCACTAGTGATTGTGGAGTCGCCTGCAAAAGCGAAAACGATTAATAAATATTTAGGCTCAAATTACATTGTGAAGTCTTCGGTAGGTCATGTCCGTGACTTGCCTACAGGTGGTTCAAGTAAATCGACAGAAAAAAAACCAGCAACACGTACCAAATTGACGGATGAACAGAAGGCTGAAAAGGCACAATCCGCTTTAGTCAATCGTATGGGGGTTGATCCTGAGCATGGCTGGAAAGCTAAATATGAAGTGCTTCCAGGCAAAGAACATGTCGTCGCTGAACTGAAAAAACTGGCCAAAGATGCAGATGAAATCTATCTCGCAACGGATTTGGATAGAGAAGGGGAAGCGATTGCTTGGCATTTAAGAGAAGTGATTGGTGGTGATGATAGCCGTTACCATCGTGTGGTCTTTAACGAGATTACCAAAAATGCCATTCAAGAAGCATTTAAGCAACCTACACGACTAGATTTAAACCGTGTGAATGCGCAACAGGCTCGTCGCTTTCTCGACCGCGTGGTTGGCTTTATGGTTTCACCACTACTGTGGGAAAAGATTGCGCGTGGCCTCTCTGCAGGGCGTGTACAGTCGGTTGCGGTAAAATTGGTGGTCGAGCGTGAACGTGAGATTCGTGCCTTTATTCCTGAAGAATACTGGCAAGTTTTTGCAGATACCCAATCTGCAAAAGATGAAATTCGTTTAGAAGCAGTCAAGCAAGCTGGCAAAACATTAAAATTACAAAATAAAGCGCAAACTGATGCTTTATTGAAAATTTTAAAAAATGCTGAATATAAAGTTGCAACACGCGAAGATAAGCCAACTAAGGTCAATCCAAGTGCGCCTTATATAACGTCAACTTTGCAACAAGCTGCTAGTACTCGCTTAGGTTTCTCAGTGAAGAAAACCATGATGCTGGCACAGCGCTTATATGAAGCTGGTTTTATTACTTATATGCGTACTGACTCAACATTCTTGAGTGATGATGCTGTCAGTATGGTGCGTAATCATATTGAAACTGAATTTGGTGCAAAGTACTTACCTGCTAAAGCAAATCGTTATGGGAATAAAGCCAATGCGCAAGAAGCCCATGAAGCGATTCGTCCTTCCAATGTTGCCTTAAAAGGCGATAGTTTGGCGGGTGTTGAGCGTGATGCACAACGTTTATATGATTTGATCTGGCGTCAATTTGTTGCATGTCAAATGACTCCAGCAGAGTATTTATCCTCAACGATTTTGGTTGATGCCAATGGTGTAGAACTCAAGGCCAAAGGTCGTACTTTAGTTTTTGATGGTTTTACCAAAGTGCGTGGTCAGAACAAGTCTGATGATGATGTTTTATTACCAGCAGTCAAAGTGGGTGAAATTCTAAAACTTGAGAAACTTGATCCTTCTCAACATTTCACTAAACCCCCTGCACGTTTTACTGAAGCATCTTTAGTTAAAGAATTAGAAAAACGTGGTATTGGTCGTCCATCTACCTATGCTGCGATTATTTCTACGATTCAAGATCGTGGCTATGTCAAACTCGACAATCGGCGTCTTTTTGCAGAGAAGATGGGAGAAATTGTTACCGATCGTCTAGACGAGAATTTTAATAACCTGATGAATTATGCATTTACTGCAGATTTGGAAGGTCAATTGGATAAAGTTGCAGATGGTGAACGTAATTGGAAAGAGCTGTTAGATAGTTTCTACGGTGATTTTAAAAAGCGTTTAACTACAGCACAGGGTGAAAACGGTATGCGTCGTAATCAACCTGTAGAAGTTGAAGCTGTTCACTGTAAAGAATGTGAACGTCCGATGCAGATTCGTACTGGTACAACGGGTGTCTTCCTTGGTTGTTCTGGCTACAACTTGCCACCAAAAGAACGCTGTAAAGGGACGTTGAATTTAACACCAGTTGAGTCGTTGGCTATACTTTCTGATGATGACAGTGCTGAAACTGCTGACTTAATGTCGAAAAAACGTTGTCCAATATGTGGTACGGCAATGGATAGCTATGTGATTGATGGTGGTCGCAAGTTACATATTTGTGGTAATAACCCGGATTGTGATGGTTACGAGCTGGAAGAAGGCGAGTTCAAAATCAAGGGTTATGATGGTCCAACCATTCCATGTGATAAATGTGATGGCGAGATGCAGTTAAAAACGGGTCGTTTTGGTCCATATTTCGCTTGTATGAGTTGTGACAATACCCGTAAAGTTTTGAAAAATGGTCAGCCAGCGCCACCTCGTGTCGACCCAATCAAAATGGAACATTTACGTTCAGTTAAACATGATGATTACTTTGTTCTACGTGATGGAGCAGCGGGTTTATTCTTGGCGGCAAGCAAATTCCCTAAAGTACGTGAAACACGTGCACCGAAGGTTGCGGAGTTACGTTCAGTTGCAGATCAACTTGATCCTAAGTATCAGTTTATCTTGCAAGCACCTGATCAAGATCCAGATGGTAATCCAACATTGGTTAAGTTTAGCCGTAAAAACCAAGCGCAATATATTGGTTCAGAAACCCCAGAAGGTAAACAAACCAAATGGTCTTTGGTCTACCAAGATGGGAAATGGGTAGAAGCTTAAGCTTTGAAATAATCAATAAAATGCTCACATAGGTGGGCATTTTTTATATCAATTTTTATTGAAAACGTTATGATGAATTGATTGATAAAAAATTAAAAATGGGGATTTTGTGGAAAATACAGTTAAAAAATTTGCGGTTTTAATTGATGCAGATAATTCATCTGTCAATTCGATTTCTTCTGTATTGGAAGAAGTGGCTAAATATGGAATTGCGAGTGTAAAGCGTGTTTATGGGGATTGGAGTAGCGACTCTTTAAAAAAATGGAGAGAAGTACTTTTGCCACATGCCATTACTCCTGTACAACAATTTGCTTACACAAGTGGTAAAGATGCAACAGATATGATTCTGATTATTGATGCGATGGACTTATTATATGGCGGTGCATTAGATGGATTTTGTATCGTATCTAGCGATAGTGACTTTACCCCTTTAGCTTCAAGAATTAGAGAAAGTGGTTTAATCGTTTATGGATTTGGGCGTAAAAAAACACCAGAGCCTTTTAAAAAAGCATGCGATAAATTTATTTCAATAGAAAATTTAATCACTGAAGAAAAAGAAGAAGAAAAACAGAATATTGATGTTAAAAATATTGAAGATATAAAAAAGACTCCTTCTGTTGAGAAGGAAAAGGAAGAGGTCAAACCACCAATTGATAAAGCAACGTTAAATCTAATCTATAAGGCTGTAAAAGATAACTCTGATGATAATGGTTGGGCATACTTAGGCTCAATCGGTACTTATTTAAGTACAGTAAAGCCTGATTTTGATACTCGTGATTATGGCTATACGAAGCTATCAGGATTGATAAAAGCGGTGGGAGTATTTGAAACAAAAATAGAAGGAAGCCAGATGTTTTTGAGAAAGGGTAGTTTTAGTGTATTTATTAAATTAGTTCAAAAAACTATTAAAGAATATGCGAATGAAAGTCATTGGGCAAAAGTGCAAGATGTCATTGATACTCTAAAAAAATCTGATTTAAATATAAGAAATTATGAGGAAGCAATTGAGTCTATCCATAATGGATGGGTTGAAATTAAGAAAGAGAAAAATCATAAACTAATTAAAATTACTAAAGTGATGCCTTGAATTAATTATAAAAAGGAAATGTAGTTAATGTGGAAAAAGATTCGAGTTGGTATTCTACTGGTCATTCTGCTGATTGTTGCAGTGAATGCTTGGCGTGATATGAACCAAGATTGGAGCAAGCCCATCTTTGTTTTATTACATCCAATTAATGCAGATGGTCAACGCTCCACATCAGTCTATATTCAGCAAATTTCAACAGATGATCTTGAAGAAATTAAACATTATTTAAGTTTGCAGTCTCAAGTATTTCGTGGACAACCGATTTCGTTCCATTTTCAACTTGGACGTGAATTAGATACTTTGCCACCTAAGTTTCCAGAATCAGGCCGTATATTGGATACAGTTCTGTGGAGCTTAAAATTTAGATTTTATGCATGGAAACAGCATCAAGGAGAAGATGGCTCACCATCGGTGACCCTGTATTTAAATTATTATGATCCGAAGTTGCTGAAAGTATTGAAGCACTCCACTGCATTGGAACGTGGACGTATTGGCTCGGTGAATCTATTTGCATCGCGAAAGCAAAGTTCGAGTAATAAGGTTGTTCTTGTACATGAGTTGTTACATACCTTTGGCGCCAAAGATAAATATGATTTTAAAACAGGGCAGCCACTCTATCCAACAGGCTATGCAAATCCTGAGCAACAACCACGCTACCCGCAACCACGTGCAGAAATCATGGGTGGATATATTCCGCTTTCAGAAAGTAAAAGCAAAACACCTGAAGAACTAGCAGATACTATGATCAGTCGACTCACTGCACAAGAAATGGGATGGGTGAAGTAGCATATAGACCTGTGCAATTTATCGCTAAGATTCTGCTCAAATAAAGCTTTATTTTCGTATAGATGCAGATTTTATACAGACAAACAACTGAATTAGATCAACAATAAAATCAATGAATAACAACCAAGAGAAGAATATGCGTACTGTAGGAAATGATTTAGTTCGTCATCAACTCCATGAAAACCGTAAATGGTATCTTCTGCTTGGAGCTTTATTGGTGATTTTTGGATTAGTGCTATTGGCTTCACTGAGTATGGCAACATTGACAGTTGTTGCATTGTTTGGTGCTTTAATGATGATCGGTGGGGCTTTACACCTGATTGCAGCATTTAAAATTTTTGATGGCGGTTTCCGTTGGCTTTGGGCGTTGTTTGGTGTGTTGTATATCGCAGCGGGTTATTATGCCTTTAAATCTCCGATTACCACTGCAGTGGTATTAACCAATTTACTGGCAATTGCTTTATTGATTGGCGGTTTTATTCGTATTTTTAATGCTTTTATGTTGAAACCAATGTCTGGATGGGGTTGGACATTATTTTCAGGGCTTTTAACATTGGCAACAGGCGCAATTATTTTGGCATCACCTGATTCTCCTTTTTGGGTACTCGGATTATTTTTAGGTGTGGATATTTTATTCCAAGGAGTGAACTATCTTACCTTCGCAGCAGCAATTAAACACATCCCTCCAGCGAGTCATTAAGGTTTCACTTGATATTTGAAATCGTATACGCTTTTAATAAAATGCCTGATGAATGACATCAGGCATTTTGCATTTTGGCGTAAATATTTATGCAACTAGAGCAGTATTCAGTTAAATCTTATCTTAATTAACACGCTTGAAAAGCGAAGTGTTGCCTAGATAAATTGATTAAAGTGCTAAAACGCAGCTTACTTTGCAACTTTATACTGGCTAGAAATGGCGATACGGTTCCATGTATTGATCACAATCGCAATCCATTCAATCGCTGTAATTTCATCACTAGATAAATGCTGTGCAGCTTGCTCATAAGCGTTATCTGGAAAATGTTGATTGGCAATTAAAGTAATCTCTTCAATTAAAACTAAGGCCGCACGTTCTTTTTCAGTAAAGTATTCACTCTCACGCCAAGCACTAATCAAGGCAATACGATCGGTTGACTCGCCCGCTTTAATTGCATCTTGGGTATGCATACGAACACAGAAAGCACATTGGTTAATTTGCGAGGCTCTTAATTTGAGCAAATGAGAGAATCCAACATCAAGCCCAGCTTGCTGAACTTTTTGCATAGATAAATTTTCAAGCTCGATGACCGTTTTATATAGTTCTGGGGCGGTCTTCCCAAGGTTTACACGTTGCATAGTTGTCATTTCTTTAGTCTTAATTATGAATTTATTAGTTTATCTATACTCGAAAAATCGTTATGTTAATTTTTGAATCTCATCAAAATGCATTTGCTCATGTCTAAAGTTTTTGTTCTTGCGCCTGACTCATTTAAAGAAAGTATGACAGCCGAACAAGCTTGTTTTGCAATGCAACGTGGCATTGAAAAAGTCATTGCTGATGCACAGTTTATTCATGTACCTATGGCAGATGGTGGTGAGGGAACAGTCGATGCTTTGGTCGCTGCACGAAGTGGTCGTAAAGTATATATTGAGGTCACTGGTCCATTGGTTCAGCAACGAATATCTACCTATTGGGGATTAATTGATGGCGGTCAAACGGCTGTTATAGAAATGGCGATGGCAAATGGTATTCATTTGATCGAAAAATCCCAACGTAATCCTTTGGTGACATCAACTCTGGGTACAGGGGAAATGATTAAAGCCGCTTTAGATTTGGGTGTTGATAAAATCATTATTGGTCTAGGTGGGAGCGTCACCAATGATGCTGGTGCTGGGATGGCACAGGCTTTAGGGGCAAAATTTTTAGATGAAAACAACCATCCTGTAGATGTGGGTGGTGGGCAGCTTCAACAGATCAAAAGCATTGATCTTTCACAACTCGATGTGCGTTTAAAAGCGACTGAGATTATTATTGCCAGTGATGTAAACAATCCATTATGTGGTCCAAATGGTGCTTCTTTTATTTTTGCACCACAGAAAGGAGCAACTGCTGAGATGGTTGGGATCTTAGATCAAAATCTTGATCATTTTGCTATGTTGGTGAAACAACAATTGCATGTGGATGTGGCAAATATTCAGGGTGCTGGTGCTGCAGGCGGTTTGGGTTTCGGACTTATGGCTTTTACAGGAGCAAAAATACGCTCTGGTATAGAAATCGTGATTAAAGAAACCCAACTTGAGGAAAAAATTGCCCAAGCAGATTATGTGTTTACTGGTGAGGGCGGGATTGATTTTCAAACTAAGTTTGGCAAAACACCTTTTGGGGTAGCACAAGTTGCTAAGCAGTTGAATAAACCTGTGATTGCTTTTGCAGGGCATATCGGTGAAGGCGCCGAGGAGCTTTATGCAGAAGGCTTTAGCGCAATTTTTGGTATTGTTGATGGTGCATGTGATTTAGCCACGGCATTAAAGCACGGTGAGCAAAATTTAGAACGCTGTAGTGAAAATGTGACACGGTTGTTAAGGTTATAAGCTGTTTTTATTGTTGAAGCCTTTCTTTAATCTCTCCAAAAGATAGGGGAATTTTATTGTCTTGAGTTTTTCTTCATTTTTATGTCCTGATTTAAGCGTCAATTCACGACTTGATTCTTGGGTTAAAATGCATAATTTCACTATAGCTCTGCTAAACTAGCAGCCATCCATAAAATGATGAGTGAAAATGAGTTTAGCCAACCTGATTAATGAATTAAACCCTCAACAAAAACAAGCTGCTACGACTGAAAAAAAACATAGTCTAGTTCTTGCTGGGGCAGGTTGTGGCAAAACCAAAACCATTGTGGCACGAGCTGCATATCTCATTGATCAGGGCATTCCTGCCAATCAAATCCAAATTCTGACATTTACCCGCCGTTCTGCCAGCGAGATTGTGGCGCGAGTAGAACTTGCTTTAGGTGATCAGGCCAAAGGGTTACGAGCATCTACATTTCATACCTTCTGCATGTATTTACTCAGACGCGTGCCAAAAGCTTTTGGATTAGATCAATTTTCGATTATAGATCGTGATGATCAATTGATGCTGTTTCGTTTGATTCGTGGAAAAGACGATAAAAAGAATCCCAACGCTTTACCCAAACCACAACAGCTTTGTGATTTATATTCCTTTGCGCGTAATACCCGACAAAAACTAAGTTTGGCTTTAGAAAAGCAATTGCCTGAGTTTTTAGATGATAAAGACCAAATTGCTGAAATCATGAAAGAGTACGAAACCCGAAAGCGGGCACGTAGTTTTCTAGATTACGACGATATTCTCGCCGTGGTTGCTTCTGCTTTGGCTCAGTCGGATGGCTTAGCAGATTATGTCGCGGGCTTATGTCAGTACATGCTAGTTGATGAAATGCAGGATACCAATCCTTTGCAATGGGCGATTCTTGAACCATTAAAAGACAAAACATCATTGTTCTGTGTGGGGGATGATGCACAGTCAATTTATGGTTTTCGTGGTGCGGATTTTGAAAATATCCACCATTTTAAAGAACGTGTACCAGATGCAGAGATTTTTAAATTAGAAAAAAATTATCGCTCTACTCAAGAAATTTTAGATTTTTCAAACTGGTTGCTTGATCAAAGCGATATTCATTACGATAAAAAACTTGAAGCTTATCGTGGTGAAGGCATTAAACCGCGAATGCATGTTTTTCCAAACGAGTTTGATGAAGCAAAATGGATCGCGATCGACATCAAAGAGCGACATTTATTAGAAGGTTCAGCTTGGCATGACCACATGGTGTTGGTGCGCTCAGCCTTTGCGGCAAGACATATTGAGGCTGCTTTTATCCAAGCCAATGTTCCTTACCGATTTATTGGTGGGATGAAGTTACTTGAAACAGCGCATGTTAAAGACTTACTGAGCTTATTGCGTGTTATTGCCAATCCATTGGATGATATTGCATGGATGCGGTTTTTAACCTTGTGGAATGGCGTGGGCGATGTCGGTGCGAGTAAGCTGGCGCAACAACTGTTACTTGATGCAGATATTGAGAAAATCACAGAAAAATTAGAAAAGTTTGGACGCATTCCTGACAATACATTGCTGATTATGAAGCAAATGAGTGTATTGAAAACTGAAGTTGAAGCCTGTGTAAAACTCGGTGTAGAGGCTATTCTCAATCAACTTGAAGAAAATTATGCCAAAAAAGATTGGCATAAACGGGTGGGTGATTTTGATTTGGTTAAGCAATTGGCATCTAAACATACCCAACTGAGCGAGTTCTTAGAAGAATATGTGCTTGATCCTGTTTCAATCAGTGAAATTGAACGTCAGTCGCAAGATGATGTGGTGACTTTAATTACGATCCATTCTGCGAAAGGTACAGAACAAAAGGTTTGCTATGTGGCAAATGTCTCTGCGGGGCAATATCCTAATGCACGTGCTCAAGGAAATTTCGATGAAGTTGAGGAAGAGCGTCGTGTGCTTTATGTGGCTTTAACACGCGCCCAAAATGAACTTATTTTAACCAAACAAAATTTAAGTTTTTGGGCCCATACGCAAACGGATGAACAAGGTCGTAAGATTGAAAGTTATTTTCTCAATGACTTAACTCGAAATTTATGTACTACAGAAACCCACTACAGACAGCGAGAGCAAACTGTAAAAAGTGCCTTAATCGAACGTCGGGCGATTAATTTAGATTTTGGTATAGATCTAGATTAAACTATAGCAATCGTTTTTCATTCAAAAAGTAGGTAGGCGAGTGCTTTTTGATGTTTTTTGCCTCGTTTATATTTTAAGGTTGTGAGATGAAAATTTTAGTTCGTAATTTAGAACGTACTGTAACTGAAGCTGAATTGTTAGAGTTATTTAAGCAATATGGTACAGTAGATACTTGTACTTTAGTGCTTGATACGGCAACAGGAAAATCGAAAGGTTTTGCTTTTGTTGAAATGCCACATGGTAGAGAAGCAGTCAAAGCGATTAAAGCTTTGAATACTTTGCGCTTACATGGTCATGGAATTCGTGTAAAAGCAGCGGAAGATAAGCCAGAAGCATAATTGGCAGATATTCTAAGGAGCATTTATTGCTCCTTTTTTTATTTTAGTATTTAAATGATCTCGCCAAATCATGATAAAAATAAAAACTTAAACTGATATTTTTGTAAAAACGAGCGCTATCTATTTTATTGACATACAACATGGATAAAATTCATTGTGATTTTTGTTCAATAAAGATTAAGCTAAGACTGTAAAGAATGCCAAAATCTTAGGGAACTTCCATGTCACGTGTAGCTCGCTTTCATGCAGACCGTACCAATCAAAAACTTTACTTTGCTCGTCTTGCATGTATGCAAGGAGAACAAACTGAAAATGTTCAACAAGCTCAAGCACATCGTGAAGCAGCAGTATTTCATTTACATGGTGCGGTTTTAGCCTTTCTGCAAGAGTTGGTACGTTATTACCGTTTAAATGATTTTTCCCCAACCTTAAAGTCAATCGAAGAAAATATGGCGGCTAAAGGACAAGTATCACCAGAAGTTTTAGTGATGCAAAAATTAGCCAAAGAAGGATTTATTGCCGAACTCAAAAGAGCATATCGACTTTGTCAGTATGCACCTGAGCCAAGTGCACCAGAACCAGAAGATGAAACATCATCAAACTTAATTATCAAAGTGACTCAAACACCACAAGCTTGGTTGCCTGATACAAAGATTCTAAGAGAGTGGCACCGAGATTTATCGCAGCTTATTGATGGTTTTCGTAATGAAATGGTTGAATTCTGATCTTTTTGATCAGATATACTTGAAATTTTGTTTTAAATGACTATATAAAATATCTACAAGATGCAAAGTGCATTCAGCACCTTGCCCCATGTTGAGCATGGAGGATTTATGTCTATCGAACAGTTAAAAGAGTTATTTGGAAATCAGGAAGCTATTTTGGAGTTGGTACAGCTCGAAGGTGGGGAGCTGGCACTGCGTAATGCAGGTTCTGAAAAAGAGCCATTGGTCACTATTCAATTTAATGAAGAAGTGAAAGCACTACTGGGTGATCAAACGCCAGCGATTGCGCAACAGATGATTCAAGCTGCATTATTTGCGTTACTTGAAAAACAGGCAGATGAATGGCACGCTGAAGTTGTAGATGAACAACCAAAATTTATGAGCTAGTGATTTCATTTATTCTAGAATAAATACAATAAACGCACTTTCGAGTGCGTTTTTCTTTGTATGTCAATAGCATGATATTCATAGAGGATATCAAAAGAAGATATCAAATTATAAAAGCTATATCTTTGTCCAATAGTGGCATTCATGCCACTATTGGAGGTAAACACCACGAATAAGCAAACTTTCACAAATAAATGTTCAGTTGCTTTAAGTGAGTTTTGACGATAGCCCTATTTCAATGTGTGGGTTCATGATGATGAGCAATTTGGATTTGGTTTAAAATATGATTACTCATGTTTTTCGCCATTTCTTCTTTTGCATAATACACTTCACCAACATTGTCTTTACGGATCACTTCAGCTTCTTCTTTATTTTCAGCACAGACTAACACTTGAATTTCTGGATTAAGTAGCTTGGCCGTATCGACAATTTTATGAATATCTACAATATCCATCGGTGAAATCACCAATAGTCGTGCATGTTGGATATGGGCTTGAATCAATACACTGGGTTCAGTTGCTCGACCAGAAACCGCAGCAATGCCTTTTTCACGCAAATTCTCTACAATCTCGCGGTTCTCTTCAGCGATAACCACTTTGATGCCATCATCCATCAATGTTTTGGTTATACGACGTCCGACTTCACCATGACCAACAATCACCACTTGATCGCGTAAATACGCTTGATCGACTTCATCTGGAAGCATCGCCAATGGGTCACCACTACGTTCAAGTAAGCGTGCTAAATGCGAACGCTCACGGATCCAGTTTTGTACTGGTTCAATCGCAGAAAATAGGAATGAATTGAGCGTGATGGAAAATAAAGCACCCGCTAAGATTAAGTTTTGTGCTTCAGGACTAAGCAATCCCAGCGATAAGCCTAAAGTTGCGAGAATAAAGGAAAACTCACCAATTTGTGCCAGACTGGCACCCACTGTTAATGCTGTGTTGATGGGATAACGGAAAAATAATACCAATGCCATTGCAGCTAACGTCTTACCAATCATAATAATGGCGATGACCGCTAAAATATGCAGAGGCTGTTCCACAAGGATACGCGGATCAAATAACATTCCGACAGAAACGAAAAATAGGATCGAAAAAATTTCTCGTAAAGGTAAGGTTTCCTCTTCTGCACGATGGCTAAAATCTGATTCCTTAACCACCATCCCGGCAAAGAATGCTCCAAGTGCCATAGAAACACCGAAGATTGCGTATGAGCCATATGCGATGGATACTGCTGCTGCGACCACAGTTAATGTAAAAAGCTCTCTAGAGCCTAAACGTGCCACATATTGCATAATCATTGGGACAAGTCGTTTCCCAATAATCAGCATAAATGCAATAAAACCTGTCACTTTTAATAGGGTAATACCGAGTGTTAACCAAATATTTTGATCAGATTCATGCCCTGCAATGGTGTGTCCGCCTAAAAGTACTGCTGTTGCAGGCAGTAGAACGAGGACTAAAACCATGACCAGATCTTCGACCAACAACCAACCAACGGCAATCTTACCATTCACCGAGTTAAGCAGTCCTTTGTCGCCTAATGCTTTGAGTAAAACCACAGTACTTGCACAAGATAAACTTAAGCCAAAGACCAGCGCAGAGCCAAAGCTCCAACCCCAAAAAATGGAAACAGCCATACCGAGTAATGTGGCAACTGCAATTTGTAAAATCGCACCAGGCAGGGCAATTTTTCGGACTTGCATTAAATCATTCAGTGAAAAATGCATCCCAACACCGAACATTAAGAACATGACACCTAATTCAGCAAGCTGATTGGCCAGCGCGATATCTGCAACAACACCTGGGGTATTGGGGCTGATGATAATTCCCGCAATTAAATAACCAATCAAAGGTGGTAGGCGTAATCGTGCAGCGATATAGCCAAAAATCAGTGCTATACCAAAACCAACTGCAAGTAAAATAATCAGATCTACATCATGAGGCACTAAATACTCCTTAAATCTTCAGGAGAAATCATTCAAAAAATCATTTCTTAAGGTAATGACTTTGTATAAAGCCATATAAAATGCACAATCAGTGCCAAATTCGTTAAAGAGTTTAACAAGTCGAAGAAAAAAAAGGCAAAAAAAAACGATCCAAATGGATCGTATTTTTTAAGAAAACTAAAATTATTTAATTTTAGCTTCTTTGAAGATTACGTGTTGACGGATTTTTGGATCAAATTTTTTGATTTCCATTTTTTCCGGCATAGTACGTTTGTTCTTAGTAGTGGTATAGAAATAACCTGTACCAGCAGTAGAAACTAAGCGAATTTTATCACGCATGGTTCAGACTCCTTAGATCTTTTGACCTTGAGCACGAAGGTCAGCAACAACCTTTTCAATGCCCAATTTGTCGATAATACGCATACCTTTAGTGGTTAAACGAAGACGTACGAAACGTTTTTCGCTTTCTAACCAGAAACGGTGGTGATGCAGGTTCGGCTCGAACCGGCGTTTAGTTTTGTTGTTGGCGTGTGAGACGTTGTTACCAACGACTGGACGCTTGCCGGTAACTTGGCAAACCTTAGACATGGTGTAACTCCATTGATTTAGCCAACAGCAAATCTGTATGGCCAGTCAAAATAAAACGGATTGAATTCATTCAAGGGGCGTTTTATACCAAAATTCCGCTTAAAAGACAAGCGGAATTCGTCAAAACGCAACATGATCCAATTTGATAGATCATGCCTTGATCAGTTAACGTAAGAAAGTTTTCTCTAAAATCTTATTTAGGGCTTTGTCATAAGGCGCTAATATGAATTTTAAGCTAAATAGCTTAGGAATAGACATTACCGAACGCTCATGTGATAAACCAAAGAAACCTTCTGGGCCATGATATTTGCCCATACCAGATGCGCCAACGCCACCAAATGGTAAATCGTCTTGTGCAACATGGGTAACTACGGAATTTTGACCGAAATGCCCAGAATGGGTACGTTGGGAAACGTATTCTGCGCGGGCATTGTCAAAGTCGAAGTAGTATAAAGCAAGTGGACGCGGTCTGCCATTAATAAAGTCAATCACATCGTCAATTTGATCATATTCCATAATAGGAAGAACTGGGCCAAAGATTTCATTCTTCATAATGTCCATTGTTGGTAGGACGCTTGTTAAGAATGTGGGCGCAATTTTACGTACACTTGCTAATTCTTCATTTTGAGGATTGATTTCAATCAGCTCAGCACCTTGCTGTCGTGCATCCTCTAAATAACCTTGAACGCGGTTATACTGCTTATCGTTGATAATACTAGTATAATCTTGATTGTCACGAATCGTTGGATACATTGTTGTTGCAACTTGTTTAAAGCTTTCAATAAACTCGGCAGTTTTTCCTCTAGGTAGGAACATATAGTCTGGTGCTACACAGGTTTGACCAGAGTTCCATAATTTACCAAAAGCAATACGTTCAGCGACCAGATTGAGATCGCTTGAAGGATGTACGATTACAGGTGATTTACCACCAAGCTCAAGAATAACAGGCACTAGATTTTCGGCAGCAGCAGACATGACGGTTTTACCGACATTGGTAGAGCCAGTAAAAATGATTTTATCGAATGCTAAATGTGAAAATGCATCTGAAATTTGACCACCACCATTCACCACGGCAACCAATTCTTGTGGAAAAGCTTCTGAGAGTGCATTTTCAAGTACGAAGCCAAAATTAGAAGATGAACTTGAAATTTTGAGTATTGCGTGATTTCCTGCAGCCAATGCACAAATCAGTGGACCAACAGAAAGTAACAATGGATAGTTCCATGGTGCAATAATTCCAATCACACCTAAAGGCTGATATTGCACCCAAGCTTTGGCTGGTTGGTGTAAGATAGACACATGGCGCTTAGATGGTTTCATCCATGCTGTTAAATGCTTGCTATAATATTTAATTTGTTCTAAACATGTGAGTAGTTCACCAATTTTAGTTTCGCTGATCGAACGATTCCCATAGTCTTGATTGATTGCTTCTGCAAATTGATCTTGGTATTTTACGAGAACTTTCTTTAAGCGAGCTAAACGTTCAATACGTTCCTTTGCTGTAGGAACAGGATAGCGTTGATAAGCGACTTTCTGTTGTTCAAGAATGTCATGCATACGTTGAACTTCAGGTGAGTAAGAAGTCATTGAATTTGTTTTTGTATGACTGTTCATGACAAACACCATTTACGAATAGGTTAATATAATATAATTTTTAGAGTAAATACTCTAAATAGTCAAGTCACTTTATGTTAGCTTGTGCTAACGGTTAAAAATGGTAATAGGATGTCGAGCTCCAAAACTTTGAAAACGAAAGACCGAATTTTGCAGATTAGTCTGCAACTTTTTAATGAGCGCGGCGAACGTGCAGTTACAACAAATCATATTGCAGCAGAGCTTGGGATCAGTCCTGGAAATTTGTATTATCATTTTCGAAACAAACAAGAAATCATCAAAGAATTGATGGAACAATACCAAAAAGAAACTTTAGATATGCTGTCATTACCCGATGACCGTGGAGTCAATGCGAATGATAAAATCCGTTATTTCCAAGTTTTAAGCAGCCAGCTATGGGAATATCGCTTTCTACATCGTGATGTTTATCATTTAATTGAAAATAATGATGACTTTAGAAAAATTTACCCTCGCTTCGCTGGCAAGGTGATGCAACAAGGGCAAAAAATTTATCATGCCTTTGTTGAGGCGGGACTTATGCAGATGACACCTTCTGAAATTGAAGCACTCATCATCAATATTTGGATCGTGCTGACCAACTGGACAAATTTTCTTTATATGTCTGGGCATTTAAGTGATTCGAACCATTTAGATGAAAAATGGATTTGGCAAGCATTGCGCCAGATGGTGTTTTTGGAAGGCCCTTATTTACGTGGCGAAAGTCGTGAAACCTATGAACGCTTGCTAGAAAGCTTCGGTTCTTCGGAATTATTTGCCAGTTTATCTGCTGTAAAACGTGATTGAGGCTGAATCAAGATTGAAAGCTGATGAAAAAGCGTTAAAATATTTGGCTGTTTTTAAATTAACTTATAAGTGATATCCATCAACATGAACATGACTACTGCCAACACAGCGCGTCTACTGATTACTTGTGAAGACAAGCCAGGAATCGTGCAAGCTGTATCGAGCTTTTTGTATCATCAGGGCGCTAACATTACTGCGCTTGATCAATACGCAACTGAAGCTCAAGGCGGGCGTTATTTTATGCGTGTTGAGTTCGAACTCGATCATTTGCAATCTCGTCGAGAGAGTCTCATTCAAACTTTCGCAAGCAATGTGGCTGAACGTTATAGTATGCATTGGCGTTTGGCTTTGGTCAGTGACATTAAAAAAGTCGGTATTTTGGTGTCTAAAGTTGACCATGCTTTGCTTGAGTTGTTATGGCGTCATTCTCGAGGTGGCTTACCTTGTGAAATTACCCAAGTGGTATCAAACCATGAAGACTTACGTGAATCTGTAGAAAACTTTGGTATTCCTTTTTATGTGGTTCCTGTTAATAAAGAAAATAAACGTGAAGCCTATACAAAGATCGATGAGTTGATGCAAGGCAATGATTTATTAGTTCTCGCACGTTATATGCAAATTCTTGATGAAGAGTTTGTACAAAAATGGGAAATGAAAGTGATCAATATTCATCACTCATTTTTACCTGCTTTTGTGGGGGCAAATCCATATAAACAGGCGTATGAAAAAGGCGTTAAATTGATTGGGGCAACAGCGCATTATGTGACTGCAGATCTGGATCAAGGTCCAATCATTGAGCAAGATGTAGAGCGAGTAAACCATGATTTTACTGTGGATCAACTGCGTGAATTAGGCCAAGACGTTGAACGTAATGTACTTGCTAGAGCGGTAAAATGGCATCTAGAAGACCGTATTATTGTCGATGGTAATAAGACTGTTGTTTTTCAGTAGCATATGAATATACATTTAATATGAGTCGTAAAACAAGGATGCTTTATGCATCCTTTTTTTATTTTTAATTTGTAAAATCGATTAAAAATATTGAAAAACCAGTTGCAAATGAAAACACTTCTCATTTATCATTGTTGCACTTTAATTGTTCTATCCGATGAGCTTAATCTATAAAATCATATTTTTGTAGTTTGCTCAATTTTAGGTATTTAGATTCTTATGAGTCAGTCTTCCATTGCACCACTTCAAACGCCACCACCGATGAAGAAAAAAGTCCTTGCTGCAGTATTAGCAGTTGTTGTCGGGCACGCAGGTGTGTTGTGGGGGGTAAGTCATATGAAACCATTTGAACTGCCTCAAATAAAGAAAGAACCTTTAAAAATCAAGTTTTTAAAGTTAAAAGAAGATGTTCCACCGCCGCCACCTCCTCCATCTGAACCCATCAAACCTAAAGTTCAACCAAAACCTATAGAGAAGAAAGTTGAGCCTAAACCAGTGGTTAAGCCAAAAATCATTGAGCAGAAAAAACCTGTAGAAAATGATGATCGGGCAAGAAAGCTTGAAGAACAAAAGCGTTTAGAAGAGCAACAGAAGCAGGATAAGGCACGTCAAGATGAGCAAAAACGTCTAGATGATCAAAAGCGTGCGGAACAGCAGAAACGTGAACAAGATGAACGTGACCGTCAAAAACGTGAACAAGATGAGCGCGATCGCCAACGTCGTGATCAAGAGCAAAGAAACACGCCGCGTAATGTAAACGAAGGTCAGGTGTCTTGGAGTCGTAGTCCACGTATCGCAAAAGAGCAATTACTTAAACTGATGTCTCCAGAAGATGGAACCAAGGTTGTAAATCTAGAAATTACTGCGGATGCGGGCGGAAATATTACCAATGTTCGTATTCTTCAATCCAGCGGTAATTCAAGTTTAGATAGTTATGTTGTTAAGCAGACTCAATCTGCAAAATTTAAAGCTTATAAAGAAAATGGTGCGGGTGTGCCGTTTAAAATTAGGCAAGATTTTGCGTTGTCGGTCTCTAAAGGTAAATAATTTTTTTAAGAATTAGGAAATGTGCATATGAACTTTTCAGTTTATTGGCAACATGCTGATGCGGTCAGTAAGACACTGTATTTTGTTTTATTGGCAATGTCTATTGCAACGTGGACTGTGTTCATTTTGCGTATTCTAGGCACGCGTCAACTCAAGCAGGTTGCTCAGGATCACCTTGCTCAGGCTTTAAAAGCCTTAAAAGCCAAGCTTGCGCCATTAAGCTTTGATCAACGTAAAGCAGTTGCAGAACAAGCGTTACTACGTCAAATTTCAGCTGAAAAAGCCAATGCAGAAAAAGGTGTTTCAGTTTTAGGAACGATTGCTTCACTTGCACCATTTGTAGGTTTGTTTGGTACAGTATGGGGAATCTTCCATGCGCTTGTTGCTGTAGGTAAAAGTGGTCAAGCCGGTTTAGCTCAAGTTGCAACACCAGTTGGTGAAGCACTGATCATGACGGGTTTAGGTCTTGCTGTTGCGATTCCAGCAGTATTGGCATATAACATTTGCGTACGTTTTAATCGGACATTGTCAAATGAGTTGCAAGATCAAGCACATGGTTTGTTAATTGATACGATGTTACAACAAGATTCTTCAACGCAAAAAGTTGAATCTGAATCTACAAATAAAGGTTTAGTTGGAGGTCAAGCTTAATGGCTTTTCAATTGGGAGAAGACAACGATTCTGGCATGAATGAGATGAATCTCATTCCGCTGATCGATATTATGTTGGTATTGATGATCATCTTCTTGGTGACAGCCACCGTTGCTAACCCATCGATACCATTAACTTTACCAAAGACCACAGCTGAAGTGATTGCGCCTCCACCTGAAGCAATTACCATCAGTATCAATCAGAATGGTGATGTGGCTTGGAATGATAAAGTCATCACTTTAGATGAATTGGCTAAACGATTTGATGAAGAAGGTCAAAAGCCAGTAAAACCAGCTGTTCAGTTAAGAGCGGATAAAGAATCTCGCTATGATACCGTTGCACAAGTGATGTCTCGTGCAAGTGAAGCAGGATTAAATGATCTTGCATTTATGAGTGATAATTAATTTGAATAATTACAAATATTTTAAAACCTCCTTTTAAGGAGGTTTTTTTATGTTGATTTAAAAACAGACTTTTGTGTGAACCAAAAATTGAGCATTAAAAATTGATATGCATTTAAATTTTGGTAAAACATAGATGGTATTTCTATCGTGAGGCGACATAAATGTCGCTAAGTTAGAGGAGGGTACAGACGTACCCCATCCAACATGAGCAAAAACAAAGTATTGCTTTGTTTGCAATGCAAGGTTTGCCATCCCACTACGAAAAGTGATTTAAACTATAAATGTAAAGCAAGGCATTATAAATTTGATCTTTAGAGATTTATCTTTCTGCAATAGTAAAAGTTTCATGCTTGATAAAGCTTAACCACTCCTAGAAATTATTCAAAAACTTAGTTTGACAAGAAGTCTAATAGTTTGAGTATTTAAAATACTTAATCTTTGAGTAAGTCTTGAAACTGGCTATGGAGTTTGAGTAATTTTGGCGGAATGGCAAAATTACAATAACCTTGTGCAGGATTACGGGCAAAGAAGTTTTGATGGTATTCTTCGGCAGGATGGAAGGCGGGTGCTGAACTGAGTTCAGTCACAATATTTAAGCCATCTGCTTTGAGCTGTTCAATAAATTGCTCCGATTCAAGTTTTTGCTGTTCATTAAAGTAATAAATCACCGAACGATATTGTGTTCCAATATCATTACCTTGGCGGTTTAATGTGGTTGGATCATGAATTGCAAAAAAAACCGTGAGTAATTGCTGATAACTGATTTGCTGTTCATTAAATTCAATCAAAATCACTTCAGCATGATTGGTATCCCCATTACAAATTGCTTCATAAGTTGGATTGGGAGTATGCCCGCCAGCATAACCACTGACTACGTGATTGACACCTTTGAGCTGTAAAAATACGGCTTCGGTACACCAAAAGCAGCCACCACCAAATAGAGCCTGTTGCATGTGAAGATCCCTTTATTTTTAAATTATAGAAAAGATGAAACGATACTAAAGATCATATCGTGAACTTGCTTAGTTTGTCATATAACCATTTAAGCATAGGTACAATACCTGTTTGATTCACTAAAGAGATCTGTTTAAATTGTTGCAAAATTTTAAAAGAGCAATCTACTTAAATTGCTGTTAACAACTTAAACTTTTATATTTAAGTCGAATCAAAAGACATTCAATAGAATGCCTTTTACTCATGATAATTTATTCGTCGTCTAATAAATCCATTTGTTTTGCAATTTGATAGAGATTATTTGAACGATTCCCTGTACGACAAAACATAAGTACTGGTTTTGGAAGCTCGTTAAAGCGGTTAGCAAAGCTTCTGACATCAACTTCTGTGATTTGACCAGCAACGACAGGTAGAAATACATAGTCCAAACCTGCTGCACGTGCAGCTTCTTCAATTTGAGCACTTGTGGGCTGTTCAGTTCCGCCTTCCAAATCAGGACGATTATTCATTACAGACTTAAAGCCTTTTTCTGCCACTTGAGCAATATGTTCTGGACCAATTTGACCAGCAAAACCAACATTTTCACTCATTTCGTCACTCCTATATGATTTAAAATCCAATATGCTATATATAATAGCATTAAGCTCAGAACTGAGTTTGAACGATAAAAGATTTATAAAAGAAATATCTATAAAAGATAACGCAATGGAGTGTGTATGTACGCATATACAGTTGAACCACTATATATCCCCATTGGACAAGAAGTCATAGCGGCAGATTTTTATCGACCTAAAAATCTAAAAAAACCTGCTGTTATTATTATGGCTCATGGATTTGCATGTTTAAGACAATTTAAGTTGGTGAGCTATGCGCAAAAAATTGCACAGGCAGGCTACGCGGTTGTGCTGTTTGATTATCGTTTTTGGGGAGGAAGTACAGGCTTTCCTCGTGAACTCATTTCATTGCAAAACAGTTGGATGATTGGAAAACCGTGGTGAGTTATGTCGCAACACAAAAGAAAATTAATCCAAAAAAAATAGTGCTTTGGGGGACTTCTTTGAGTGGCGGCTATGTACTTAGTCTTGCAAGTGAGCTAAAAAGTGTCCAAGCCATTATGGTGCAAGTGCCTTATGTGGATGGGGCAGAAACTGCAAAATTATTTCCAATTCAACAGTTACCCAAGGCATTAAAAATATCCAGTCAAGATTATATGGGGGCAAAAGTTGGGATACTTCCACGAACTTTACCTGTGGTGCACCCCTTTGATTTATGCTTTATTCCGACTAAAGATAGTTATAACGGCTATATGTCAATTGTAAATCCAGACTACTTTTGGAGTGGTGAAGTTCCAGCACGTGTATTTTTTAATTTAATTCGCTTTAGACCCATTCAGACCGTTAGAAGTATTAATATTCCTGTGCTATTTATTGCGGCTAAAAAAGATAGTTTTATCCCTATTGAATCTAGCCGAGAAACTGCAACAAATATTGCACCTTTTGTGCAATATCATGAATGGGATATGGCGCATTTTGATATTTATCATGGGAAATGGTTGGAAAAATCAATTTTGACCCAATTAGAGTTTTTACATCAACATATTGGAGTGAGCTAGATGATTATTGTATGTCCATCATGTGGCGCAAAAAACCGAGTTCCCGAAGATAAATTAAATGCTCAACCCACTTGTGGTCAATGTCATCAAAATTTGATTGCACTTGCTCCTATTGAGTTAAATGAACAAAATTTCAGTAATTTTGTTAGTCATAGTGATTTGCCAATTATGATTGACTTATGGGCCGAGTGGTGTGGTCCTTGTAAAATGATGGCACCACATTTTGCTGAGGTTGCAAAAAATAACCCTCATGTGGTTTTTGCTAAAATTGATACCGAAGCGAATCCACGCTTAAGTAGTGCATTTAATATTCGCAGCATTCCAACTTTGGTTTTAATGAATAAAACCACGGAAGTTGCTAGAATAAGTGGTGCATTACGTGCTAGCCAATTACAAGAATGGTTAGATCAACAATTGAATGCCCATAAGTAATTTAGGGGCTCGGAGTTATTGTGTCAGATTCTCATGTAAAACCTGAAGGTACACTGTCTTTACAAACCATCGCAATGCCAGCAGATACAAACTGGAGTGGTGACGTTTTTGGTGGTTGGATTGTTTCACAAATGGATTTGGCTGGCGCAATTCATGCAGAACGCTTTAGTAAAGGGCGTTGTGCAACGATTTCGATTAATCAGATGACTTTTCTTGTTCCCGTAAAAGTGGGGGATGTGATCAGCTGTTATACCAAGCTGTTAAAGGTCGGTAATACATCGATTCAAATGCAGATTGAAGTTTGGGATAGTCATGACAGCTCTCGTGCTGCCAAACGAGTGACTGCTGGTGTATTTACCTTTGTCGCTGTAGATGTTGCGGGAAATAAACGTCAAATATCTGAAGATGTAAAACAGAAGTATTTAGCTTCGCAAAGTGCATAAATACTCGATATAAAAAATCCCAACATTGTTTGGGATTTTTTTATGGAATATGTGTTTTGAATGGTTTATGCAAATATCTTATTAGAACATGGTATTACTATTAGCGCTTGATTCGGGAACAGCTTGTTGTACATCCCAGTGTTCAAGAATTTTTCCATTTTCGACTCTAAAGATATCGACAATTGCAACACCACGATCATGTGGATTTTGAGCTGAATGAACGTGTAAAAACACTAAATTTCCTTCAGCTACTGCACGTTTGATTAGACTTCTTGCTTCTGGATTGTTTTGGAAATACTGAGTAAAGTGATTTACAAAAGGTGCTTTGCCATCTGGAACACGTGGATTGTGTTGAATATACCGATCACCAATATAACGATCTGCATATGTTTTGACTTGATGCTTTTGAAATACACCCTCATAAAAATCAGTCACAATAGCTTTATTTTGTTGCGCTTGTTGGGTTCTTGAATTTGCTGCTAATGTGTTGTTCATTGTAGTAGTAGCAACGTGACTTGGATTTTGGGCACATGCAGTGAGAAATATAATAGGGCTTAGAGTTAGGCTGAGTACAATAAATTTTCTTGGCGTAGCTGATCGCATGATTATCCTCTATAGTTCAAGTCTCAATAGTTCAAGATGGTGGTGGAAATAACACCATCTTGATGAGGAAGTAAGCATGAATATAGTGAATAATGGTCACTCATTATTTGTACTTTGGTAAATTTTATACTAACTAAACAGTAAGTTTTATTTACATTTGCAGATTTTTACTTATTTCTTTTTCAGGCGTTCTTTTGACACCCAAGCCCACACCATTTGGCATTCGACAGGCTCTTTTCCAGACTCATCCATAATGGTGACTGGAACTAGCGTTTCACCTTTTTCAGAGCTTTGCATTTCTAAAATTTGTTCTTTGCTCAATGTCGCTGTTGCTGTCATATCACCTTTAGACGGTCGTTTATATTCAATATGCATGCTTTTGATCAATACAATTGAACTATCAGGAACATTCATACCTGTGACAAAGCCTGTTGCTGTTTCAGCAATCAGCGCCATTGCAACAGCGTGTAATTGTCCAATATGGTTTTGCATAGCACGGTGATTTTTAATTTCAACCACAACTTTTGAATGGCTGACCTCTAGGTATTTAATATTGGCTGTACCCACCATAGGCACAACTCGACCAAACGCCTTACTCCAGAGCGTACTACGAATGCCTTTAGGGAATTTAGAGGTCGCTTTCACAAGTTTAGATAAACGGTTGGTCTGAGTCATGTCTTAACCTATAGTGCTGCTAAAGAGCTTAGTCTTTGAAGTTATTAAATTGTAAAGGTACACCGAATTGTTGTTCTTTTAAAAATGCCATAACTTGCTGTAATGTATCGCGCTTTTTATCAGTTACACGTATCTTGTCACCTTGGATAGAAGATTGCACTTTGACACCACTTTCTTTAATGGCTTTATTAATTTTTTTTGCAGTATCTGAGTCAAGTCCGTCTTTAAGCTTGATCACTTGAACAATGTTTTTACCTGAAGCCGTCATTTTTTGTGGATCAAGGGCTTGAATATCAACTTTACGTTTAAAGAAATGATTTTCGAGCATGCTATAGACTTGTTCGCACTGGAAATCACTTTCAGTTGAAATTTTAATTTCTTTGGCTTTTTCATTAATTTCGATTGAAACGTCCTGACCACGGAAGTCAAAGCGTGTTGCAATTTCTTTTTGGGTGTTTTGAACAGCGTGATTTACTTCAAAAATCTCTAATTCTGAAACAATATCGAAAGATGGCATAGTTTAGACCTTTACAAATGGAAAGAATATCTGAGATGCTAGGGATGTTTTCTTCATTTGCCAAGTGTTGTTTACATCAAAGGAGTGCACAATGATCCGTAAATTAGAAATTACAACATTTGAGTTCCCAGAAAATGCCGTTATCTGGGATGTTCGTGATGCAAAAGCCTTTGCCGAAGGCCATGTTAAAGGTGCTGTAAATCAGCCTATAGATGGTTTAAGTGCTGAGAGCTTAACTCAAGTGAATTCGGATCAGTCCATTTACATTTTATGTGGTGGTGGAAGTAAAGCGCCTCGAGCTGCTGAAAAATTAGAGAGTTTAGATGGTTCTCGTGATTACGTTGTGCTTATGGGGGGAACACGTGCAGCACGTGATGCAGGCCTCCCATTAGAACAGGGTTCGTAAAAAAGCGCCGAAAGGCGCTTTTTTATTACAAATAATCAATAAAAAAGAATCATGGTTGTATCGGTTTAAAATAAGGTTTTTTCTCTTTTACTTTCTTTTGAAAGCGGTTTGGATTTAATTTTTGCAATAAATTTTGAGAAATCGGGCAAGCTTGATGAAGGACCAAAGCTACCAAGATTTCACTACACAAGGGCGCAAATAAAAAACCTTTAGAGCCCAGCCCAGAAAATGTATAAACCTCTTTCTCAGCTTCAACTTTTCCCAGTAATGGAAAATAGTCCAGACTTTGAGCACGTACTGAAGCACGACCTTGCCATTCATCTACTTTGCAGAGCGATTCTGCGTATTGTGGAAACACACTGTGGATAAGTTCATAGTTATGCACATGGTCTTCAAGCAAAACTTCAGTGTCATCACGATTGGGATAAAAAGAAGCACCTAAAATCAAATGCTGCTCATCAAGCTGCATACAATAGCCTCCATAACTGTAGGCATATTGCGGATCTAATCGGTGTTTAACATTGTTGAGCCAACTGACTTGTCCACGGATCGGGTTGAGTATCGGGAACTGCTCAAAAAAAGCATGGCTTTCTTTGGCACAACATACAATCACATGATTAAAATCACCAAGATCTGTGTGTTGGCTATCTTGTAGTGTTAATTGATGGTGATTCGATTGAGCAATACTATGAATGTGAGCATGTTTAAATTGAATCAGTGGATGTTCAAGAATTTGGTCTTTGAGTTGCTGAGGATAAATTGAACCTGCTTGAGTGAGCTGTAAACTCTCTAGTGTGGTTTTTAGCTCTAAATCATCGGATGTTTGGTTTTTAAGTAAACCTTGGGGATACTGCGCTGCTAAATCCAATAAATGCTCAGTATTTTTTTGTGCTAATTGTTGAACGGCAATAGGACGAAAAGCCTGAAATTTTGGATAATGCTGCAAAGCATGTTGCCAAGCCAAGGTCATTAAATGTTCCGAACTTTGCTCGATAGGGCAGAGTTTCGGATTTAATAAGGCCAGAGGGTTACCAGAAGCACCTGCTAAAGGCGCTGATTGGTCGTAAATTGTAACTTGATGTCCTCTTTGGGCAAATCCCCATGCGCAGCTTAAACCTGCAATTCCAGCGCCAATGATGGCAATGTGGCGTTGATGTAAATTGTTTTGAGTTTTCCATATTTTTTTTTGAATGTTTTGTGCTACAAGTTCTATTGACTGCGATTGATTTTCTTCGACTGCTTGTTCAGGCGCACTCCAAATGGCTTGTAGCATTTCACGTTTATGACCAAAACCACGCGGACGTGAAATAGTGATTCCATGCTGCTTTAGACCCCGTTTAAGCACACCTGCTACGCTAAATGAGGCAAAAGTTGTTCCAAAATCTGACAGTCTGACAATATTGTTTAAAACTTTGTCTTCCCACATGTCTGGATTACAAGAGGGGGCAAATCCATCTAAAAACCATGCGTTCACTTGTTGAGATTTAACCATTGCTGGAAATACATCATGTGCATCACCTAACCACAGATCAATTGAAAAACGTGCTTCTGGAAAGCTTAAACGGTGACAACCTGCGATGGGCAATGGATAGTGTTGAATCAACTGATCAGAAAATTGTTGAAGTTCAGTCCACACCTTTAACGCACGGGTTAAATCCTGTTTAGACAAGGGGAACTTTTCTACACTGATTACATGTAAGTGGCTGTGATTCTTTGGACGAACATTGTGCCAAAGTTGCCACAATGCCAAAATATTTAATCCTGTACCAAAGCCAGTTTCACCAACACAGAAATATTCAAAATCATCTAAATCTGCAAGTCGTGTTGAAAGATCATTACCATTCAAAAATACGTGTCGGGTTTCAAGTAACCCGTTGTCTTTAGAAAAATAGACATCACCAAATTGTTTGGAAATTGGAACTTCAATTCCATCAATACATTGCCAGTCTAAATCGGCAGTTTGAATGGCATTTGACAAAGCAGATTACCTTTTAATAATTAAAATGAAAAAACCTGACATTTCGCAGTATCAGGTTAAAGCGTGAAACTTTCTAAGCACAAAGTCAAAGCAGTGGGCTTACCACTGACGACGACGTTTGGTATAGATATAGCTTGCGATTAAAAAGCCAAGTAAAACACCAACAGCAATGGTCGCAGCACCATATAAGAACATTTGCGCACTTTGTTCACTTTGTAGAACTTGAACTTGTACACCCAGATTGTCATTTTTGAGTTGTAATTCTTGGTTCTGTGAAAGGGCTTCTAAATTGGCCTTTTCAAGTTGCTGTAAACGTGTTGCTTGGTCTTTAACCAAAGCTTTAGCTTTGGCATCTTGAGATGCTTTTTCTTTGCTAATTTGTTCAGCCGTTAAAGGTTTATTTTCTTGCGCTTGAGCCTGCGTTTGGATGCTGGAATTTGCACCTGCTACAGCAGGAATAATACTCGGTTTTGGCGGTGCAACAGGTTGGGCCACCTGAGTAGGCGCTGCCGTCGTTGCTTGAGTCGCTGAAGATTGAGTAGGCTCAGCCGAGACAAGGGGGGATAAAAGTACAAAAGAACTTAAAGTCAGACTAAGTAAGCTTTGGACGACAACGCGCATTATGTTATCCCTTAGGCAATGCTTTATTGAATGGTTTAACATCAATATGACTATAAATTCCTTCTTTTAAGAAAGGTTCGTCTTTTAACCATTCATCCAAAGCTTCACGGCTGTCAAAATCGAGAATTAAAGTACTGCCATAAAAACCTGCTTGTGGATTTTCACGATCAATCGGCATCGCGCCGGCCACGATGACACGGCCTTCAGCATCTAACTTTTCGAGTCGAGCTAAATGTTGTGGACGCACAGCAAGACGTTTTTCTACTGTACCTGCTTGATCGGTACAAGTAATTACAAATAATGGCATGATATTTCTCGATTTTCTAAAACACTTTATTCGTCGGTAGATTTAAAGTGTTTTCGTAATATAACAAACTGGATAATAATAAAGGAAAACATGACAATCATGTCACCAAATGCTGTAAATTCGCCCCAATATTTTCCACCTGCAAATAAAAATGCGAAGAAAATATGTAAACAAGACATGACAATGAACATCGCAGCCCATGCAAAGTTTAGATTTTTCCAACCTTTTTCAGTCAGGTTTAAGACTGGACCAAATAACCTTTGAATGAGTGGCTTCTTTTCTTTACCAAAATAAGGAGAGAGCAAGAAAGCGCCAGCAAAGGCTAAATTCAAAATTGCAGCTTTGAGACGAATATAAAAATCATCACTCAACATCAAGGTGATTCCACCAAAAATGACGGTCATGAACAAAACAAACCATTGTTGTTTATCCAGACGGAATTTTTGGAAAATAAATAGCGCACCATAGACCACAAGCATTGAAATAATCAGACCTGTAGTTGCAACAAGGATGTTGTTGTTGTTTACACCACCTGCTGAACCGATCAATTGTAATAATGGATGATCGGTGTTTTTAGGATCAACCGTTTTGTATAAATAAAAGAAAATTATGAGTGGCACAAAGTCTAAAAGTGCTTTCATGTTAAAGTATCTAGTCTGTTCAGGTTGATGGGATAGTATAAAAGATGCAAGGCATAGATTTACATACTCACAGTAATATTTCTGATGGAACTCTGACTCCAGAGTTATTGGTTCAAGCTGCCATCGAGAAAAGTATACATACACTTGCATTGACGGACCACGATAGCATGGATGGCTTAATACAAGCTGAACAATTTGCAAAAAATCAACCAATTCAAATCATTTCAGGTGTGGAAATCTCTAGTCAATGGTCTAGACCTGAGACTAAAAAAAGTTATGGTGTGCATATTGTTGCACTCAATATGCAAAATCCTGAACCATTACAACAGCTTTTAATGCAACAGAAGAAAATTCGTGCTGAGCGAGCCAAGCAAATCTGTGATTTGTTAATTCCTTTGATTCATCAGGATATTTATGCAGAAGTTGTGGCAAAGGTGGATGGTGAACCTGATCGGATTACTCGGACGCATATTGCCAAAACCCTTGTAGAAAAGGGTTTTGTTCAGCGCGCACAGCAGGCATTTGATAAATACATTAAGGAAGGTAAAAAAGCCTATGTAAAATTTGATGGTTTAGGTTTGGCAGAAACCATTCAGGTGATTCATGAAAGTCAAGGTTTTGCAGTATTGGCACACCCAACACGTTATGATTTATCAGCAACAAATACCCGTTATTTAATTGAAATCTTTGCACAATATGGTGGTGATGCTGTTGAGCTTCCACCAGCAATGGAACCTGCTTCAACACGACAAATGGTTGATCGAATGATTGCTGAACACGGTTTAAAAGTGTCTGTGGGGAGTGATTTCCATGGTGACAATATGCCTTGGATTAAATTAGGCAATATTCCACGTGTCAAAGAAGGGCAAGTTGGGATTTGGGAGAGTTTCAGATAATACACCTTGATGATGTATTCAAATACTTAGATTTTGAATGAGATCTGTTTTTGAAAGACATCTCATTTGAATGAAACAAAAAATCCCTCTAGAGCAGAGGGATTTGGGGTTGATTATAAAATCAGCTTTCTTTAACAGTATAAGGGTTTTCAAAGCCTAGTTTTTTCAAGATTTCAATTTCGAGTGCTTCCATTTCTTCAGCATCATCATCAGAAGTTTCATGGTCATAACCCATTAAATGTAAGGTGCCATGAACCAGCATATGAGTGAAATGCTCAATAGGTGTCTTTTGTTGTTCAATCGACTCTTGTAAAACCACGGGGATGCAAATGACTAAATCACCGATGGGTAATGCATCAAGCATGGGTAGAACTTCTTCAGGAATCTCACTTGGAAAAGACAATACATTGGTGGGTTTGTCTTTTTCACGATATTCAAAATTTAATTTGTGACTTTCATCTTCATCAACACAAGCAATTCCGATTTCACAATCTTGGTCTACATCAATATGACGTAGTGTTGTTTCAATGACTTTTTTTACATAGACACGTTTGAGCACCAATTCTGGTGCTTCAAACGCTTGTTGTAACGATAAGCTAAGTTTCAAAAACAGTCCTTAAACATTTTCTTGATTTGCAGCAGAATGCTCTTCATGTTGAGCATCTGCGGCAGAATCATTTTCAGAAATTAAGGCTTCTTGACGTGCTTTACGTTCTGCACGAGCTTCAGCACTTAAACGGTATTGTTCACTGTCCCATCCTTCATAAGCCTCTACAATTTTTTGTACCAGCTGGTGACGAACGACATCTCGGGAATGGAAGCGAGTGATGTGAATTTCTTTGATCTTTTCGATGATACGCAATGCGTGAGCAAGACCCGATTGTTGCCCGCGTGGTAAATCGACTTGTGTAATATCCCCAGTGATCACTGCACGAGAACCAAAACCTAAACGGGTCAAAAACATCTTCATCTGTTCAGGGGTGGTGTTTTGTGCTTCATCGAGAATTACAAAGGAGTGATTTAATGTACGACCACGCATATAAGCAAGTGGTGCAACTTCAATCACTTGGCGCTCAATCAGTTTTGCAACTTTTTCGAAGCCCAGCATTTCATACAATGCATCATAAAGCGGGCGTAGATATGGGTCGATCTTTTGGCTTAAATCGCCCGGCAAGAAACCGAGTTTTTCCCCAGCTTCAACAGCAGGGCGAACCAAAAGGATACGTTGAATTTCATTACGTTCAAGCATATCTACCGCAGCAGCGACTGCAAGATAGGTTTTACCTGTACCTGCAGGGCCGATTCCAAAAGAAATATCGCTTTGTAGAATACGTTGTACATAACGTTTTTGATTGGCACCACGAGGGTTAATTCGACCTTTACGCGTTTGCAACCAGACATCATCTAAACCGGTATGCTCATTGTCTGAAAGGTCGTCTTGTAACTCACGGTCAGTTTGGCTGCCTTGAATCATCAAATGAATCGTATCAGCACTGATTTGCTGAGAGAGTTCAGCTTCTGCATGCAAACGCTGCAATAAACCTTCAGCTCTCTCAACGGCTTCTAAATCACCATCGATATAGAAGTTATCGTTGCGATGAGAAATGTTGACATTTAAACGTTGTTCGATTTGTTTCAGATGACCGTTATAAGCACCTAACATGCTTTTTAAACGTTCAACTGAAATACCTGGAAAAGCTACTGTACGTCGAATCGCTGCAGTCAAGAGATATCCTTTTTAAAGTAAAGTCTATACCCTTACATTACGCCACGTCAGGCTCAAGATTCAAGAGTTCTCCATAAACTAAATTTAGGGTCTTAATCTCTGTAACCTCAATCTCTGCAAAGCGTCCGACCCAAGAGGCGTCACCTACAAATGTTACTAAACGTGTATTGTCAGCTGTACCGACCAATAAATTTGGATCTTTATTAGAAACATTTTCAACCAGCACACGTTGAATGGTGCCTAACATCGCATCGGTTTTACGAATACTTGATTGCTTAATCCAGTGTTGAACTTTGGCTAAACGTTCTTTCTTGACTGCATCAGAGGTGTCATCAGGTAATTCAGACGCTGGTGTGCCAGGACGTTTTGAATAAACAAAACTATAAGAATGATCAAAGTCTAAATCTTGGATAAACTGATAGGTTTCTTCAAAATGTGCATCAGTTTCACCGGGGAAGCCGATAATAAAATCTGAAGATAAATGCATATCTGGACGAGCTTTACGCAGTTTGGCAATTTTTTCGATATAGACATCAATGGTGTGGTTACGCTTCATCGCTTGTAACACATCATTTGAGCCACTTTGTACTGGTAAATGCAGATGTGAAACCATTTGTGGTAGGTCACGGTAGCATTGAATCAAATCTTCATTAAATTCGAGCGGATGTGATGTTGTATAACGTAAACGACCGATTCCTGGAATCTCTGCAACCAAACGTAATAAATCTGCAAAGGTACAAATTTCACCTTCAAAAGTTTCACCACGATAGCCGTTTACATTTTGTCCTAAAAGGCTGATTTCGCGAACGCCTTTTTCAGCTAAACCGGCGATTTCTGCCAAGACATCATCCAAAGGACGAGAAACTTCTTCACCACGAGTATAAGGAACCACACAGAAAGAACAGTATTTCGAGCAACCTTCCATGATTGAAACAAACGCTTTGTAACCTTCAACACGAGGTTCAGGTAAAAAGTCGAATTTTTCAATATCAGGGAATGAAATATCTACAAGTTTAATTTTATCTTTCTTCGGCTTTTCAATTTGCTCAACATGCTGATCCAGCATTTGTGGTAAACGGTGCAATGTTTGAGGGCCAAAAACCATATCGACATACGGTGCACGTTTTTGAATGTTGTCGCCTTCTTGAGAAGCAACACATCCACCAACACCGATAACGAGATCAGGATTTTTTTCTTTTAATTTGCGCCAGCGACCCAACTCAGAAAATACTTTTTCTTGGGCTTTTTCTCGAATTGAGCAGGTATTCATTAACAGGATATCTGCGTCACTTGGATCTTTGGTTAAAATATAACCGTGTGAGTCGCCTAAAAGATCTGCCATACGATGACTGTCATACTCATTCATCTGACACCCTTGCGTTTCGATATACAGTTTTTTTACTGCACCGTCGGCTGGGGTGTGCTGTGGCTGGGTTACAGTGTTTTCTGAGGCAGCTTTGGCACCATTGGGAATGAAGGTTTGAACCGTCATGGAGGCGTCTTTCCTATGAATAAAGGGAGTTTTGAATGTGTACTAAGCCTGCTATTTTAACAGACTCATAAAAGGCGCGCCATTTTATAGTATTTAGAGTGAACTCAGGAAAATATTTAGCGTCTATTGCCATTTATTGAATTGTAGGGCATTGAAAATGAAAATTATGAAGAAAAAATAGAGAACAATATTAATGATGAATCATAAGGTTACATAACACAACAGTAGAAATGGATTAGAATAATTAAACTAGGCACAAATAAGTGCATCAGTATGTTAAAGGCACATCATGCAGGTTGAGAGAAAAACGGTGTTAAAGCAGCAACTTAAGCAAAATAAATTAAAACTTTACCTTTTAGGAACAGTTGCATGTACAAGCCTGCAAGTGGCTCATGCTGCTGAAGAGCAGTTTAATGATGCTTTACGTAATGCAAATAATCCAAGCGCTTTAGAACAATACCGTTATTCAATGCAAAATGATGCTTTGGGCTATTATCCTGAGTATTGGTCACTGAATTCAAATCTCGCTTTTCAACCTTCTGCAAATATCATTAGCTTTGCGCAACGTTATCCTCAATCGGCGATGGCGGAAAAGTTAGCTGCGGATTATGTCGAAGAAAAGGTTAAACAAGCAGATTACGCCAGTGCGCAGCCTGTATTGCAATATGTCTCTAATCCAGATCAAGCAGAACGTTGTGCCGTTGCTCAAGTTCGTGCGAAAACTGGTGACGTTTTGGTCTATGCTGAATTTAAAGATGTTTGGTTGGCAACCAATTCTCAACCTGAATCATGCAATGGTTTAGGCCGCATGATGCTTAGCAGCCCACTCATGACTGCTCAAGATCGTCAACAACGATTATATGCACAACTGAGAGCAGGGCAGTCTGGTCTAGCTATCGCTACCGCACAAACGATTGGGGTTAATTTATCATTAACCCAATTGAACCAAATCCAAGCCAATCCATTAAATTATTTATGGTCTGCACCAAAAAACAATGTAGAAGATTATGCTTATTTGGTTTATGCACTGGGTCGTGCAGCAGATACGGATTTAACCAGCGCTTTGCAGTCAGTACCTAAGTTGGTTCAGGGTGTACCAGCGGATGTACAAAAATATATTTATCGTACTGTCGGTTATATCGGCGGAACGACCGTTATGAAAAATAATTTTAATCGTGAAGTACTGCAAAATTTTGATGCAAGCTATGGTGTGCCATTCAGTGCAGAAGAAGCAGAAGTTTACGCACGACAAGCCATTCGATTTGGGGCTTGGGAAAGTGTAATTCGTGCAATAGACAGTATGAGTGTGACACAAAAGCAAGAAGACCGTTGGCAATATTGGTTGGCACGTGCTTCAGAACAACGCAATGATGCACAATCTAAAAGAACCGCCAAAGATATCTATCAACGATTGGCAATGTCGGGTGATGATTATCATAATTTGCTTGCCAAAGATCATTTGGGGCAAAAATATAATGATAGCCCTGCCAGAGAACAGCCTTCAACTGATGATCAGCAACGCTTAAATAGTGATATTCATTTCCGTCGTGCATTTACTTTGCGAAATATTAATGCGCCTGCAACATATACCAATAGGGAATGGAACTGGGCGGTACGTCAGGCATACTTAAAACATGATGATGGGCTGCTGCTTGCTGCCGCAAAACGTGCAACTGATATGGGTTGGTATGATCGTGCAATTTACGCAGCAGAACGTACTGAGAAAAAACATAACTATGTTTATCGTTATGCCACACCTCATCAGTCGTTGGTGGTAAGTCATAGCCGTAATGCGGGTATTGATCCAGCTTGGGCCTATGGTTTAATGCGCCAAGAAAGTCGTTTTGTGACTGCTGCTCGCTCACATGTTGGTGCAGGTGGTTTGATGCAAATCATGCCAGGCACTGCAAAGTTGGTGGCAAAACAAATGGGTGAAACTTATAATCCTGCCGCACTCAGTGATGCCAATACCAATATTCGCTATGGTACTTTCTATCTGTCCATGATTCATGGTCAATTAAGCAGTAACCCTGTCTTGGCAACAGCAGGATATAATGCTGGGCCAAATCGTGCGAAACGTTGGCAGCCAGATTATCAAAATCTTTCAGCTGATCAATATACGGAATCTATTCCTCTGAATGAAACACGTGACTATGTAAAAAATGTGATGACCAATGCAGCACATTATGGAATATTGTTGGGACAAGGGCCTCAAGCGATTGAAAGTCGTATGCCTGTTATTCCAACCCGTGTTTCACAATAAAACTATTTAGACTTGGATGAAACTTTGTTGGTAAATCAATGATTTTCAAAATTTTGCGTAAATTGAAAGAATTTTGCTTAGCATGGACCTTATGCTTTGTGGGATTTTTTGGGCTCAATATGCAGTTACATGCTGCACCGCAATTACAAGGCTATGTCATGCAAGTCCAGATGACACCTGCTGTATGTGCATTAGATTCCTCTAAACAAAAACAACGCAAATGTCTCGAAGGTTATTCATTAACAATCACAGGTTTATTGCCTGAAACGACAGAGCGAAATTGCACCACCAATACATCTGCAAGTTTAACGCCTCTACAAGCCAAGGTCGTTGCACGGGTAATGCCTGAGGAAAATGCGCGTATTCAATTGTGGCGTAGTGTGGGTGGCTGTGTTCCAATGAACGCGAGTCAATATTTTAGAACAGTGATTAATTTAGCAGATCGTTTGAAGATTCCTACAGATTTAACCAGCTCTGAAAATAAGAATGTACAACATAATGCGTTAAAAACTCAATTCGTTAGATTAAACCCGGGAATGAATAACGATAGTATCCGTTTTACTTGTCAAAGTTCATCATCAAACCCTGTATTAACCGAGGTTCAAGTGTGTTATCGGGTCAATGGTCAGTATAAACAATGTTCAAATCACATTGTTTCAAACTGCCCAAATACATTCTCAATCAAAGGGACTTATTAATTCTTCTGAGGTATTTTATTTATATTTCCTATCATACTTTTGTTGAAAAGCATTCTCTTTTACATGCAACTGTTAAAGGATTGGAGTACAATCTTTGCCGTTTATGATAATTCGATTAAAACGGATTTAACCGTTTAATCACATTAACGATCCTCATTGGAGATAATTACATGAAGCAACCTGTTCGCGTTGCCGTTACTGGCGCAGCTGGTCAAATCGGTTACAGCTTATTATTCCGTATCGCTAGCGGTGAAATGCTTGGTAAAGACCAACCCGTTATTTTGCAATTGTTAGAAGTTCCATTTGAGAAAGCTCAAGCTGCGCTTAAAGGCGTAATGATGGAATTAGATGACTGTGCTTTCCCATTATTGGCTGGCATGATCGGTACTGATGATCCAAAAGTTGCATTTAAAGATGCTGACTACGCGTTATTGGTTGGTTCACGTCCACGCGGTCCTGGTATGGAGCGTGCTGACTTGTTAAAAGTGAACGGTGAAATCTTCATTGGTCAAGGTCAAGCACTTAACGAAGTTGCGAGCCGTGACGTTAAAGTACTTGTTGTAGGTAACCCTGCAAATACAAATGCTTATATCGCAATGAAATCTGCTCCTGATCTTCCAGCGAAGAACTTCACAGCAATGTTGCGTCTTGACCATAACCGTGCGTTGACTCAAATTGCTCAAAAAGCAGGTGTTGCTGTAGCGGATATCAAAAATCTTACAGTTTGGGGTAACCACTCTCCAACAATGTATGCGGACTACCGTTTTGCAACTGCAAATGGCGTAAGCTTAAAAGACAAAATCAACGATGCTGATTGGAACGCAAATGTATTCCTTCCAACTGTTGGTAAACGTGGTGCTGCAATCATTGAAGCGCGTGGTCTTTCTTCAGCTGCTTCAGCTGCAAATGCTGCGATCGACCATATGCGTGATTGGGCGCTTGGCACCAATGGCGAGTGGGTAACAATGGGTATTCCTTCTGATGGATCTTATGGAATTCCTGAAGGTGTGATGTACGGTGTTCCTGTGATTTGTGAAAATGGCGAATACACACGTGTTGAAGGCTTAGAAATTGATGCATTCAGCCGTGAACGTATGGACAAAACACTTCAAGAGCTTGAAGAAGAACGCGCAGCTATTGCTGATATGCTTAAATAATTAAAACTTAATCTTTTAAAGATTAAATTTGAAAAAGCACTCTATTTAGGGTGCTTTTTTTAGATTCAAGTCAAACATTCTGAGAATCGATAATTTAACTTAAGCCAACTTTTGTTTGTTTTTTAATCACAAATTGAAACAAGAAAAATAAAATCTAGACTATCTTTTAAAATTATTTTCTTATAAGTTAATTGAATAAAACATGACAAATAAATTTATATAAGGAGGCAATATGATCAGGACGAACACACCATCCTTAGAATTACTATTTTCTCAACTTGGTTTGGCAAATAGTCCAGCAGCAATTGAGCTATATGTACGCACTCATCAATTGCCAGCAAATCTTTCATTACATGAAGCGCCATTTTGGAATAGATCTCAGCGTGACTTGTTAATTAGTCATTTGGTACAAGATGATGATTGGGCGATTTGGATTGATGAGTTAAACCAACAATTGCATCTAGATGCGTATAAGTTAACAGCTTAATGATTTAGTTTTCCCCAGAGCAACAAAAAGATGGCCAAATGGCCATCTTTTCTATTTCGCATCGATCAAATTAGTATTGATCAAAATCAATAAAAAATAGTGTCATTTTGAATGGGCATAATACTGCTGATCAATGCAATTTAGACTGAATCATTTGACTAAACCATGTCTCATTGCGAACAGGTCGAAATGCAGTATGTTGTTGCAGTAATGTTAAATCAAAATCAGTAGTCTTGATATATTTACTCAGCCAGTGACGAGTCAATGCAAATTCATTTTTACTCACAGATGCATAAGCCAACATAAAGTAAATATCAGCATGATGATGTTGCGCCAGTGGTTTTAATATCTGCTGAGTAATCAATGCATAACGTGATTCTTTAGTCAATTCAAAGTAAATCATATAGGCTTTGGCCAAATGCAAAGAAAGCTGAATGTACACTGACATTGGCATTTCTTCATATTCAAATCGTGCAGTTTCAAGCAACACAATTGCTTCTTGCAAAAAATGGATTTGTTCCTGCTTTGAATGACTTTTAGTGACCAGCTGTAAGCGTAAGTCCCCACGTTCAAGTGCAAGTTCAGGTGTATTGCCTGACAAATACAATTGATCTGTTTCCCCAATACGCGAGATGATTTGTTTTGTATTATCAAACATGTGCTGAATCCTCTGAATTTATGAAGAGTATTATGAGGCCTATTTCAATAATTTAAAGCTTGGCGCATAGAGATACAGCATTGCAAATTTGAAAACTGAGTATATTACAACACTGTATTGTCACTTCTTAGCCATGCGGTAATTGATAATCGCTGATGTTTGGCTTCTAGCACTTCATGTAATAAATCACTTTGGAACATAGCAATACGATTAGGCTGGGGTTCTATAATATGCCACACATTATTTTTATCCTGTAAGTGTAACTTTCCACCCCAGTCATCCTGCCATTCTTGGTGTAAATAATACACCGTAGAAATCATACGGCCATTTTTACCTTGTGGATTATCACGATGAAGTGCATAGAATTCCCCTGCGTTATAGCAGGCAAAATGTGCTTCTACATCCTGAATGCCTAAATAAAATGAGTAGTTTAAAATTTGCGAGAGTTGTTTAAGTGCATCAATATGTTGTTGTGCGATCGTAAGCTCTTCATTGATCCACAAGATATGGTCGCTTCGAATATTGCTGATCACACCATTTTGAATTGCTGCTTCACGAAAGCGATTTAAATTTGAAGTACATTCTGCAACCAGTTCAAGTCCGTATTCAGCGGAGTAAGCATTATCAATGATGGTAAATCCATGTTGATCTAAATCATCAAGAATTTGATCAACATTCCATGACTTTGGGAGTAGCAGGGCTTCCATAAATTACCAAAAAATAGTGCAATAAAGATATGTTGTTATATTAGAACAAACGATGGACAGTGAAGAAATATTTTTTCGTGTTAAAATGATTATTGAACTCAGGAATTAATCGAAACATGAATTACCGTCACCATTTCCATGCAGGCAACTTTGCCGATGTCATGAAACATGTGTTATTGCTGCAACTTTTGACACGTCTAAATACTAAAGACAAACCATATCGCTATATAGATACACATGGTGGTGCAGGTAAATATGATTTATCTACTTCTGAAGCACAAAAATCAGGAGAATTCTTAACCGGTATTCATCGTCTGGTTAAGCTTGATGAGTCGATTAAACGTAATGCGCCTGAAGGTGTAAAACAATATCTTAAAATTGTTGAAGATATGCGTGCAGGTTCAGGTAAAGGTGCTTATCCAGGTTCACCTTGGTTTGCGCTTGAAGGCATGCGTGATATTGATAAAGCGACTATTTTTGAAATGCAGCGTGATGTGTTTCAACAATTGTATTTTAATATTCGTGATAAACGCGCGGGTTTACATGAGCGTGATGCTTATGAAGGCCTTTTGGGGGTTATTCCACCCAAAGAAAAACGTGGTTTGGTGATGATCGATCCACCTTATGAATTAGAACGTAAGGACTTTCCGCAACTGGTCGAGTTGATTGCCACTGCACATAAAAAATGGCCAACAGGTGTATTTGCAATTTGGTATCCAATTAAAGACCGTGCCATGATTGATCGTTTTGAAAAGAAAATGATGAAAACAGGGATTCGCCGTCAGTTGGTCTGTGAAGTTTGTGTTTGGCCAGATGACACACCAGTTGGGTTGAATGGTTGTGGTTTGTTGGTGATTAACCCACCTTGGAAATTCTCTAACGATGCTGATGAGGCATTGCAATGGTTGTTCCCACATTTACGTATGAGTGAAAATGGTGGACATGCTGCTGTTCGCTGGTTAGTGGGTGAATGATCCATTCGATTGGATATCAACAGAAACATGAACGATGGTGTGAATTACAAATTAAGACGAAATAAATTGAGTAATTCACATCAATTTCACTTAAAAATGAATGTGATAAAATATTTAAGTGAGATATCAACAGCTCTATCAGAGCCATAGATAGGATTCAAAAAATGACAAATATAAATAAACCAGAAAGCCCAAACTCTTCTAATCAAGACCATGGATTTGATGGCATTACTTTTGAAGTGGAAGAAGAAGAGCATACCCATGAAGGGCAGAAGGTCAAACGTCGCGGAATCTATTTGTGGCCAAACCTGATTACAACTTCTGCGTTGTTATCTGGCTTTTATTCGATTATTGCTAGTATGAATGGTGACTTCACTCAAGCTGTTTATGCAATATTCCTTGCAGCACTATTTGATGGTTTGGATGGTCGTGTTGCTCGTGCAATTGGTGCACAAAGTGCTTTTGGTGAACAATTCGATTCACTTTCAGATTTGTTGGCATTTGGTGTTGCCCCTGCGATTTTAATGTATAGCTGGAGTTTGCATGATCTAGGGCGGATTGGCTTGGCTGCTTGTTTTGTTTATACCGCATGTGCTGCATTTCGTTTAGCACGCTTTAATGTACAAATTGGTGTGGTCGATAAGCGTTATTTCATTGGTGTCGCAAGCCCATTAGCAGCGATTATTATTATTGCATGGGTATGGGTTGGACAAGATTTTACCTATATTTTTGATTTAAAAGATGTTGCGATTCAAGCGACCAATGCATTTGTTATCATTGCAGTAGGTTTGTTGATGATTTCAAATATCAAATATTATTCTTTTAAAACTGTAGACCGCAAACGTGTTCCATTCTTTGTATTGCCTATAGCAGTTTTTATCCTTGCAGCAATCACTTATAATATTCCTGTAGGAATTTTAGTCATTTCGATTATCTATGCGATTTCTGGTTTTGTGACAACATTCTTAGCGAGAAAGAATACTGTTGAATAAAGTGTAAAAAGATAAAAGGGTAAGGGGGCTTGATATGCGGTTGTTTCAAGATTTCTTAGATCAGTCTAAACAGCTGAATCAAGCTCAAACGCCTATAGAACTTTGCTGTCATCCCCCTCAAGACAGGTATAAAATTATTCATCAAAAATTAGTGCTTGCCGATCTACCTGCACCATTGCATTACCTCAATTTTTTTAGTTTGATTGGACAGCCCAATAGTCCTGTTTTTTGCAATAACAATGAAATCTCGACAACTGCTTTAGATACAGCAACCCTGCTGGTCAGCTCTAGCCCTCATATGGTGGGGCAGCTAAGCTCATACTCAATTCAGCATGAATGCCAATTTCACACCGATGAAAATTGCAATGTAACCTATGCGTTTGGTCAAAAAGAAAAAGTGTTTGGAAAAGTTCCTCATTTTACTTTTCAAAGACTAGATGACGAATTGAGTGTGAATTTAAGTATTACGACATTGCCTTTAATTTCTCATTTTATTCATTTGAAATTTGGATTTGCGCAGCACTGGTCTTTGGTTGCGCACTGTAAAGGGACAATTCAATACAAAGATCAAAATTATGAAATTGAACAAAATGCTGTTTTTGAATATATGAAAACAGTAAATTTCCCTTATCTACCTTATGCACTATATACATATCAATTGATTCAAGTGAATGATGAATTACAGATTATTTTTATGCATAGTCGTGATCAGATGAATAATATTTTACATTCACGTATCTATATTCGAGATATTCAAAACAATGAAACAAAAATGCTTGATCGACAGGTCTGTTTCAATATTCACCGTGTGTTCCCTAAAGTCACAACAGTAAATCATCAGGAGATGTATTTACCACGCGAGTTCGAATGGCAATATCAAGATGAAAATACCAAAATTGATATTCAAGCACAAAGTCGTGGGGATTATAAATTTGGTTTAGCCGCGGGTTATGTTGGAAGTTTTTTTTATCAACTACATCTCAATGAAGAATATTATCAAGGTGAGAGTGGTTACTGTGAATATATAGATTGTCGTCCTTTAAAATGGCAGGAAATAGACAAAGACAATAAGTTATCAAACAAATCGAGCAATCCAGTGCTGATAATGCTTAAAAAATAGCTCAAAAAACAAAAAAAAGATCAATTTAGAATAATAAATAAGCAAGTGATAGAAAAAATGAAAAATAATTAAAAAAAGGGGTTGTGTTGGGAATGGAATGCTGTAGAATGCACATCCATCGGCGGTGATGTTAAATAAAACTTCTGATAAATCAGGCA